>JBPCOO010000293.1:0-5828 GCA_051000155.1 Solirubrobacterales bacterium
CGATCGCGTCGGTCACCTGACCGAGCTGCTCGTGCACCTGATCGAGCTTTTCGGCATCGATGGCGGCGTCGAACAGAGCCTCCGAGTAGACGCGGGCGATCTCCTCCATCCGAGCCTATGCCTCCGAACCGCTCGAGGTTCCGGCCAGACGCGAGAAGTCGATCTCTTCGAGCGCCTCGGAGACGAGTCGCTCCTGATCCTCCTGGGTCAGCGACTTGCGGGCGACCTTCTCGGTCGCGAGCACGGTCAGATCGGCGACCTCCTTGCGAATCTCATCGAGCGCCCGGTCCTTCTCGCTCTCGATGTCCTTGCGAGCCTGCTCGATGATCTGATCCCGCTTTTCCTTGCCCTCGTCGATCCGCTCCTGCTTCGCGTTCTCGCCCGTCTTCTTCGCCTTGGTGACGATCTCGTCAGCCTGCTCGCGGGCCTCGCGCAGGCGCTCGCGATACTCCGACTTGAGCTCCTCGGCCTCGGTTCGCTGGCGCTCGGACTCCTCGACGTTGCGCTGAACGCGGGTGGCCCGCTCCTCGAGCGCCTTCGAGATCCGCGGGAAGGCGAGCTTGCTGAGGACGACCATGGTCACCCCGAAGGCGAGCAAGGTCCACAGCATCAGGCCGATCTCCGGAGTGACCAGCGGGCTGCTGCCGCCGCCACCGCCGCCGGATTCGCCGCCGCTGCTTCCCCCGCTTTCGGCGGCCAGCAGCATCAGCCCCGGGATTTCTGCGAGCAAGCTCATCGTCGACCTAGAGGAAGAAGGCGATCAGGCCGAAGATGAACGTGTAGAAGGCGACCGCCTCGGTCAGGGCGAAGCCGAGCCAGCGGATGCTGGCGAGCTCGTCCTTCATCTCAGGCTGACGGGCGACCGACTCGATCTCCTTGCCGAAGATGATGCCGATGCCGATCCCGGCGCCGATCGATCCGAGCCCGGCGCCGATGCCGAGGGCGATCGACTTGAGCCCGTCGTCGGTGACGCCGCTCTGCTGGGCGAAGATCATCAGGTCAGTGAGTAGTTCCATTTGTCTTTGGACTCCTTCTTTAGTGAGCCTCGGAAGTCGCGCTTCCGAGATAGATTCCGGTCAAGATCGCGAAAATGAAGGCTTGCAGGCCGGCGACGATGACGACCTCGAACAGGAAGAAGACGATCGCCACCGGGGCGGTGATCCAGCCGAGCGCGCTGATCCCCAGGATGATCGCCAGGCCGCCGCCCATGAACAGCAGCAACAGGTGGCCCGCGAGCATGTTGGCGAACAACCGCACCGACAGCGACACCAGCCGGACGACGTGGGAGATCACCTCGATCCCGAAGATCAGTCCCTTGGCGATGGGGTTCATGTCCTCGAGCCCGGGGGGCAGCCACGTCGCCAGGTACTTGAACGGACCACCGTGGTAGATGACGCCCTGGATGTTGTAGACGATCCAGACCACCAGAGTGAGGATCAGGGGAACGGAGATGTTGGCGGTGGCGGCGTAGATCGCAAGCGGCGGCACCTCGACCCCGAAGACGTCCACGGGGTGCTCGGTGTTGATCGGCAACGGCAGGAAGCCGAGGATGTTGGAGACCAGGATCCAGAAGAAGAGCGCCGCGGTGAACGGAAACCAGCGGGCGGCCATCTCCTCGTCCATGTTGTCGCGGGTGATGTCCTTGCGGGAGATGTCGTAGGCCCACTCCAACGCCATCTGCGTCTTGTTGGGCTTGTCCTCCATCTTCTTCGCGATCCGGATCATGATCCAGATCGTCAGAGCCGACGCCATCAGGATCAGCAGGACCGCTTTGTTGAAGCTGAGATCGAGGGGGCCGAGCTTGATCTCGGGCGTGCCCCAGAGCGGGGTCAGCTCGAACTCGCTCTGTGGCTCGAACGAGTCGTTGCGACCGTCGCTGCCGAAGATCACGAACAGCAGGATCGCTCCCAGCAGGTAGATCGCGAACCCTCCGAAGAAGAGTTGCTTGCCGCTGAAGCGCTCGGCCAAGCCGCCCATCAGATCGATCCCCCGGTCCCCGAACCCTCACGGTCGAGCACCTGCTCGGCGAAGCTGCCGAGGAGATGCGCGGTCACCAGCGCGGCGGCGAGGATCGCGCCCGCGAGCCCGGCCTCCCGCTCGATCAGCCCGACCACGAGGATGCAGGCGGCGAGCACCCATAACCGTCCGAGCATGGCGAAGGCGGTGAGGCCCAAGGCGGCGTTGCGGTTGCCGTGCTGAAGGGCTCGGTCGCGCCGTCTGTCGGCCTCGGCCTTGGCCACGCGACCCGCAACCCACGCGGCGCCGACGACCAGGTAGCCGAGCAAGGGCGCCCCGAGCGCGATGAAGACCGGGAGCGCGATCGCCAGTGCCAGCAGGTCCAGATTCTGGACCAGCTCGGCGGGAGAGAAGCGATCGGCGGTCAGCGGCAAAGCTCCGACCTCCTCCGGGTGCGGTCGACGAGGAAGGAACCGTAGCCGCGAGCGCGAAGCTGGAAGGGGACGACGTGCGCGGACATGGCACGGGCCGCCACGCGGCGGCCGGCCTCAGTCTGTCTGTCGAAGTTTCGTCGGTCCATTGCTTGCAGCGAGCTTGGTCCGTGCCCGCCGGTTCCCCGCCTAGTGCGGTGGGGCGAACATAGCCGATCGGCGCGGATTCCGTTTAGTTGCCAGGGTCACCTTCCGGGGCCCCAGGTTCCCGTCTCCGGGTCGATCGCCTCGAACTCCCCCGTCTCGGGAACCCGCGCGGCGAAGCTGCCGGTAGTCAGCTCCCGCTCCACCCCCTCATCCACCTGATCGAGGCTGATCGGCACGCCCGCGTCGGCGACCTGGACCGAGCGCAGGCGGCGGAGCTTGAGAATCTCCAGCGAGACCAGCAGGTAGACGCTCGCCGCGATCGCGGTGAGCAGGAACGCGCCGAGGACCAGCGACCACCCGAGGTCGAGGTTGCCGGCGTCGTCGGAGTAAGGAACGAAGCGGAGCGCGAGCGCGAACGCGGCCATCGCCAGGGTCCAGCCGTAGAGATAGGCGAGGGTCCGGCGCTGGGAGAAGCCGATCCCGGCCATCCGGTGGTGGAAGTGCGAGGTGTCGGCCTGGAACACGGGCCGGCGGTGCTTGAGCCGCTTGGCGATGACGAAGCCGGTGTCGAGCAGCGGCACCGTCAGCACCGCCAGGGGGAAGGCGACGGCCACGACCGCGTTGGTCTTCAGCGCTCCCTGGACCGCGATCGCCCCGAGCAGGTAGCCGAGCAGGTTCGAGCCGGTGTCTCCCATGAAGCTCGAGGCCGGGGGGAAGCCGTGGCGGAGGAAGCCGAACGCGGCCCCCGCGGTGATCGCCGCCAGCACACCGGCGGCGTTGCGATCGAGCGAGAGCGCGATCGCCGTCAACGAAAGCGCCGAGATCACGACCACCCCGGCGGCGAGGCCGTCAACCCCGTCGGCGAAGTTGACCGCATTGACGACGGCGACGATGCCCAAGACCGTGAGCAGCTCCCCGAGGCCGATCATCCCCAGCCAGGGCAGGCTCACCAGCTCGACTCCCCCGGGCTCGAGCCGACCGAAGAAGGGAATGGTGAAGTCGGTCACCGAGACCCCGGCACCGACCGGGATCGCGACCGCGATGATCTGGCCGGCGAGCTTGACCGGAGCGCTCAGCTCAAGCGCGTCGTCGGCCATACCGACGATCGCGATCACCACCGCCCCGGTGAGGATTGCCCGAGTTTCCGGGTCCGCGGGCAGCGCAATCACCCCGGCCGCCACCACCGCCACCAGCATCGCCAGCCCACCGAGCTTCGGTCGCGGGGAGAGGTGAATCCGTCGGCCGCCGGGTTGATCGACGATCCCCCACCTCCACGCCAGCCAGTCGGCCACCGGGACCAGCAGCCAGGCGATCGCCGCCGCGACCGCGAAGCCGAAGATCGCATCGCCGGTATCAAGCACCTGGGCCTCCCCCGTCCCCGCTCGCCCGCGCCCAGCTCATCGTGAGGCCGCCTGGATCGTCGGGGCGGTGGTCTGCTGGGCGTGCCAGAGGGTGAAGCTGAGCAGCCCCCAGAGCTGGCGGCTGAGGTCGGCACGACCGGCGACGTGGTCATCGAGCCGCCGGGTGACGGCGGCCGGATCGAAGACCCCCTGGCGGTCGATCTGCTCCGCCGAGAGCACCTCCCGGGCGAACGGCTCGAGCTCGCCGCGAAGCCAAGCGGCGACGGGGATCGAGAAGCCGTGCTTTTTGCCGTGGGTTATCTCGCGGGGCAGAAGCGGTGCCATGGCCCGGCGCATGATCCGCTTCTTCGCGTTTCCACGGACCCTGGCGCGACGCGGCAGGGCCAGGGCCAGCTCGGCCACCACCGGATCCAAGAACGGAACCCGGGTCTCCAGCGAGTGCGCCATGCTCGCCCGATCGGTCTTGACCAACAGGTCGTCGGGGAGGTAGCCGCGGAGGTCGAGGTCCTGGAGCCGGGCGAGTCGCTCGGCGCCCTCGGTCTCGGCGTAGAGCTTCCTCCAGCCATCGAGCGGATCGGCGGCCGCGGGGAGGTCTCCCCTCAGTAGCTCCGCTCGATCGGAGGCCGAGAAGATCTCCTTCCAGCCGTGGTGGCGCTCGAGCGGCGGTAGGTGGGCGGCGGCGGCGAAGCGTTTCGCCTTGTAGTCGAAGCTGACCTTGCCCGAGGAGGAGGGCAGCCGCTCGATCAACGGACGCCCGGCGCGGGCGAAGGGGGCGAGGTGGGGAGCCCAGAGGTCGGCGACGTAGGTGTAGTAGCCGCCGAAGAGCTCATCCGCCCCCTCGCCCGAGAGCGCCACCTTGACCGAGCCCGCCGCCAGCTCGGAGACCAGGTAGGTGGGGAGCGCCGAGGAGTCGGCGAAGGGCTCATCGAAGGTGCGAACGATCTCCGGCAGTAGCTCGACCGCGTCGGGACGCACCACCAGCTCGTGGTGGTCGGTGTCGTAGCGCTCGGCGACCAGACGGGCGCGAGCGGTCTCGTTGAACTCGTCTTCAGTGAAGCCGATCGAGAACGTCTTGATCCGCTCGCTGCTCTCGGTTGCCGCCAGGGCCGCGAGCGAGCAGGAATCGACCCCGCCGCTGAGCAGGACCCCCACCGGGACGTCGGCGATCAGGTGGGCGCGGACCGAATCCGCCAGTCGCTCGCGAAGCTCGGTCGCGAGCACCTCCTCCGATTCCCTCCGGAGGCCCTCGGCGGCCTCGGGAAGTGGTTGGAGGTAGCGCTCGATCCGGACCTCGCCTCCCTCCCAGATCAGCGAATGACCCGCCGGGAGCTTGCGGCAGTCGCGGTAGATGGTCATCGGCGCCGGGATCGTATTGAAGGCCAGGTAGGCCTCGAGCGCGTCGGGGTCGATCTCCCGCGAGCAATCGGGCATCGCCATCAACGCCTTCAGCTCCGATCCGAAGGCGAGGGTCCCTCCCACGCTCCGCCAGTACAGCGGCTTGATCCCGAACTGGTCGCGGGCGCAGATCAGGCGCCGGCGGTTACGGTCCCAGAGCGCCAAGCCGAACATCCCGCGCAGTAGCTCGAGGAAGCCCGGGCCGCGCTCCTCGTAGAGATGGACGACCACCTCGCTGTCGGAGTCGGTGGCGAAGCGGTGGCCGGCCCCCTCCAGCTCCTCCCGCAGCTCGCGATAGTTGTAGATCTCCCCGTTGCAGACGACGATTACATTGCCGTCTTCGCTGCTGATCGGCTGATCGCCGCCGATGAGGTCGATAATCGAAAGTCGCCGCATCGCAAGGCCGACCGGACCGTCGACGGTGAGGCCCTCGGAGTCGGGGCCGCGGTGGCGGAGGGTCGCGTTCATGCGCGCGAGCAGGTCGCGGTCGGGCGCCGAGGCCCCGTCGAGCGAGACCAGTCCGCAGATGCCGCACATC
>JBPCOO010000303.1:0-8596 GCA_051000155.1 Solirubrobacterales bacterium
GGTGACCTCACCCTGTGCGAGGCCCGCGGACTCGCGCTCGGTCCGTTCGCGATCGTCGGGATGGACGAACTCCACGAACGGGCGCGAGGACAGTTCCTCCTCGCTCCACCCGAGCGTCTCTGTCCACGTCGCATTGAGCTTTCGAAAGACGCCGTCGAAACCCGCCGTGCAGAGCATGTCGCTCGAGAGATCGAAGTAGCGAGCGCTGGCCTTTAGGTCCTCCTCAGCTGCCCGGCGCGCAGCGTCATTGCGATCGAGCCAGCGCGCGAAGTACCAGAGTAGGCCCGCGACGATCCCCACGGATGCGACTGTCATCAAAATGAGTCCGGTTGTCGTTCCGTACAGCCCTACCTGCTGGCCTAGCCAGCGAAGAGCGGCGAGAATCACCAGGACCGCGACAGTCGCCGGGAGGACTCGGCGAATCATCGCCCCGCCGGGACCATCGCTCCTTAGTGGATTGGCTTGCGCCATCGATCCGTCGCCGCTTTGCACCTTGCCGCTCACATATGCAACATCGACGCCCTGCGAACATACCTTGAGCTTCATGGGCGCCGGAGCGTGTTCGGTGGCCCAGGATCGCCGAGCTGGGACGGCGAAGCGAGACGAGGTGGATTGCCGGTGAGCCTCGCGCATGGCTGGTGGAGCGAAGAACGAGGAATGGAGCTAGGCGGGCTCGAACCGCCGACCTCCTGGGTGCGATCCAGGCGCTCTTCCAACTGAGCTATAGCCCCGGGCGTAGGAGTCCCGGCTTGGGTCCCCGATGGCAAGGATAGCCGCCTGCCGCCCCGATGAGTGGCCGTGGGGGAAGATGGCCAGTTACAGACGCATGCATGGTCCCGATCTTCAATGAGCTTCCGTAGCAGGCTGACGACGTTCTTCGTCGCGATCGTATTGCTGCCGATGATCGTGGTCGGGGTTCTAGTGCTTCAGATCAGCGAGGAGTCCGGCGTCGGCAAGACCGACGCCCGCTTGGCGACCTCGCTCGAGACGGGCCAGGCGCTGTACCAGGAAGCCGTGCCGGTGAGCGACGAGGCCGCCGGGCGCATCGCCAACTCCGACGGAGTCGCGACCGACCTCGCTGACGAGGATCGCGAAGCGCTCGACCGGGTCGCCCGTCGCGCGGCCTCTGGGGAGACCGTCGCCGCGGTGGCGTTCTATTCCGCCGACGGGGAGGAGCTGGCTCGGCGCGGTGCCGACAACGTGCTCGCGACCACCCGGGCGGAGGTAAAGGTCGCCTCCACCGAGGAGGTCGTCGGGGAGATCGAGGTCTCGGCGCTGATCGCCGCGCCCTTCATTCGCTCGCTCGAGGGTGTCGTCCCCGTGGAGGTGGGACTCGCCGTCGATGGCCAGATCGCCGCGGCGAGCTTCGATCTCATCGCCGAGCAGCTCCCGTCTGCCGCCGATGGGACGGAAACCGTGTCCTCCTCCGGGGGGGACCTCCGCGCGGCGGCGATCCTGCTGGACCCGTTCACCGATGCTCGGCTGGCGGCCTTCGACGTGCCCGAAGATGGTGGCTTCGGCACTTCGGGGCCGGCCGTTCTGGCGGCCCTCGGAGCCTTTCTCGCACTGGCGCTGGCTCTCATCCTCTACATCGTCCGCGCTCTACAGCGGCAAATCCAGTCGATGCTCCGCGCGGCGCGGAAAGTCGGTGACGGAGACTTCAGCCACCGGGTCCCGGTCGAGGGCGAGGATGAGATGGCGGGCCTCGCCAAGGAGTTCAATCGGATGAGCGATCGGCTCGAGGGGCAGGTCGACGCGCTCCGTTCCCAGCAGCGGGAGCTGGAACGGTCGGTCCGGAGGATCGGGGAGGCGTTCGCATCCGGCCTCGACCGTGAGGCCCTGCTCGAGGTGGTGGCGGAGACGGCGGTGAGCGCCACCGCGGCCGTGGCGGGAGGGGTAAGGCTCACGGTTGCGGGGAAGACGTCCTCGATCGCGACCGGGCTCGAAGGTCGAGACGATCTCCAACAGGCGCTCGAGCGGGCGGCGGAGACTGCCGAGCGAAAGGGCGGGACCGCCACGATCGAGCTTGCGGGCGTCCACGCCATCGCCCATCCCCTCGCCGGCGGCGCCGAGGACAAGCCGGCCGCCGCCCTCGCCGTGGCCCGGAGGGAGGCCCCCTTCACCGACGGCGACCGGGAGGTCCTTCGTTACCTCAGCGGGCAGGCCGCGGCCTCGGTGGAGAACATCGGCCTGCACGAGCGGGTCAGCGCGCAGGCGGTCACCGACGGGCTGACCGGACTCGCCAACAACCGGCGCTTCGAGCAGTGGATGGAGACCGAGCAGACCCGGCGAGGCCGCTTCGGCGGGCCGCTTTCGCTGATCCTGTTGGATCTCGATAACTTCAAGTCCGTCAACGACGACTACGGCCATCTCCAGGGAGACGAGGTACTGCGGATGGTCGCGTCGGTCCTCGGGAACGTATCGCGCGAGGTTGATCTCGCCGCTCGCTACGGCGGCGAGGAGTTCGTGATGGCGCTTCCACGCACTCCCAAGAAGGGCGCGATGGAGGCGGCTGAGCGGGTCCGCACCGGGATCGAGCGCGCCACCGTCAGCGGGATCGAGGGAAATCGATCGATCAAGGTCACCGCGAGTTTCGGGGTCGCCACCATCCCCGACGACGCGGAGGACACGATAGGCGCGATCGAGGCCGCCGACCGGGCGCTCTACGGGGCCAAGCGGACGGGGAAGAACCGATCCGTCGATGCGACCGAGGCCTGACCGGTCAAGTCACCGATCAGGACCCGGGGGTAGGCGGCACGATCGCTCGCGGACGCTTGCCGCTCTCGTCGTGAGGCAGGGGACCGGCGCGCGGTGGAGAAGTTTCCGGAGCCGGAGCCACCCCCCGCGGGGGAGGCACGATCTGCAACTCTTAGAAACGCGAGCAAATGGGAATACTCGACGACGCCATCCGAGAGCACCTGGAGCTCAAGCGCCAGCATGGGGCCGAGCCGGACGATGTCGCACGTCTGGAGAAGGAGGCGTTCGGCCCGGCGACCCGGCCGGGGGACGAGGCGGACTACGACCCCGGAGACGTCGATCTCGATCCGGCCGGCGAAGCGCCGACCGAGTTGGTCGAGGCGGAGCCCCCTCAGACCGACGCCCCGCCGGAGGCGCCCCTATCCGAGCAGGAACTCGAGCGCTCGACCGAGCCCGAGACGGACCCGGGCTCGGCGGCCTTCTTCGACCACCTCGAGGAGGATCCGTTCGCGGAGATCGGCGAGCCCCCCGAAGACCCCGGCGAAGCTCCAGCTCAGCGAGCGCGAACAGAGCACTCGTACCTCCAGGACACGATCGATCATCCGGTGGTCGGAGCCGACGAGCCGGACGCTCCCTCCGAGCCGCCGGAGTCGGAGATCTTCGACAGCGGGTCAGACGAGGAGGAGCTGCCACTCGACGAGATCGACCTGGAGCTTGACGTCGATCCGGTCGGGTCGGCTCCGGTCGAGACACCCGCCGATCGGTCCGAGCCGGCGCCTGCCGCGTCGGCGGATCCATCGATCGAATCCGAGGAGGAGGCGTTCGAGCCGGACTTCGGATCCGACGAGCTTGATCTCTCCCTCGGCGATGAGACATTCGAAGAGCCTCTTTCCGAGCCGGGGACGGACTCCGCAGCGCCACCGGATGCAGCGCCACCCTCGACCCCCGAGCCCTCCGCGGAGGAGGCTGCGCCGCTTCCGGAACCCCCCGCTCAGGAGGCGCCGCCGACCCCGGAGCCGGACCTCCCCGATGCTTCGGAGCCCGTTCCCGAGGAAGAGGAGGAGGACCTGCTCGAGGAGACCCCGGAGTTCCTCGAGAGCGCCCCCGAAGGTGAGCGCCTCTGGTTCGAGCAGGGCGAGCCAAAAGACTTCGACTTCTGAGCGGCCTCTGGCGGTGCCTGGACGCGCCTGACAACACGGTGCTTCGCTCAGCCAGAGCGGATCAGTCGACGTAGCCGCGGGTTCTCGAGGCGCTGACCACGCGTCCGATCGCGAGCTTGAACGCGGCCTTGCGCAGGGAGAGCTCATCTTTTTCGGCCTGTTGGGCCACCGAACGGAAGGTCTTTCGCATCATCGTCCCGAGCTTGTCGTTTACCTCGCGCTCCTCCCAACTGAAGTGCTGGAGGTTCTGGACCCACTCGAAGTAGGAGCAGATGACGCCACCTGCGTTGGCCATCAGGTCGGGAACGACGTAGACGCCGTTCTGTTCGAAGATCTCATCGGCGGTGAAGGTCGTCGGATTGTTGGCGCCCTCGACGAGCATCTTGCACTTCATCAGGTCGGCGTTGTCCTCGTGGATCATGCCGCCGAGCGCGGAGGGGAAGAAGACGTCGCAGGGAACCTCGTAGAGGTCACCCGCGGAGATCTCCTCGGCGCCGGCGAACTCGACCAGCTTGCCGCCCTCGCTGTGGATGTGGTCATAGAGCGCTTGAGCATCGATGCCGCCGTTGTTGCGGATCGCGCCGTGGGCATCGGAGACGGCGACCATGCTCGCCCCGAGGTCCTCCATGATCCGCCCGATCCAGGAACCGACGTTGCCGTAGCCCTGGACGGTGAAGGTGGTCGAGGAAGGTGAGAGGCCGACCTTTCCCGACGCTTCCCTGTACATGTAGACGCAGCCGCGTCCGGTGGCCGCATCGCGACCGAGGCTGCCCTCCAACTCGATCGGCTTGCCGGTGACGCAGGCAGGGGTGTGGCCGTTGAGCTTGCCGTACTCATCCATCATCCAGGCCATCACCTGGGCGTTGGTGTTGACGTCGGGGGCGGGGATGTCGCGGGTGGGTCCCAGCACCTTGTAGATCTTGCCCATGAACGAGCGAGCGATCTTCTCCACCTCGGCGGGCTCAAGCTCATCGGCGGCGCAGTTGACGCCGCCCTTGGCGCCGCCGAAGGGGACGTCGGCGATCGCCGTCTTCCAGGTCATCATCGAGGCCAGCGCGCGGACCTCGTCGTCGTCTACCTCGGGGTGGAAGCGGATGCCGCCCTTGTAGGGGCCGCGGGCACCGTTGTGCTGGATCCGGTAGCCCCGGTAGAGGTGGGTGTTGCCGTTCTGGAGCTTGACCGGGATCTGGACCGAGACCTCGCGGTAGGGCTCCCAAAAGACCGAGCGGATGTCGTCGGGCAGCCCGAGCGCCTCCCAGGCCCATTCGAAGTGGTGGCGGACGACCTCAAGGTCGGAGATCTTGGCGCGAGCGGCGCGGGGATCCGCCTGGTCGCCGGAGGCATCGTCGGGCGCGGCGTCGGCCCCCGCGTCGATGTCCTTCTGCTCTTCGCCCTCCTCGGTCTCGCGCTTCTCTTCCTCCGCTTTGGTCGCCATGTGTCTTCTCCCAGAGATCGTTGCCGGCTGAGTCCATCCTATGGGTAACGCGCTGTGCGGCGTGAGGTTGGGTGGGGAGGTGACTTCGGCCGAGGCCCGCGCGAGCCGACGCACCGACGACTGAGGACGCATAAGGGCATCAAGTGTCCGCGCGTCGCGCGGGAGGGCGACCGATCCTTGCACCGAGGTAGGCGCAGCGTCTTCATGGAGCCAGCCGGTTTCGAACCGGCGACCTCCTGCTTGCAAAGCAGGCGCTCTACCAGCTGAGCTATGGCCCCGTGGGACGGAGTGTAGATCGCTGCGGTCGGCTGCGGTGAAGCTACGGCCCGCGACGCCTCAATCCTCGTCCGGGGGGTTGCGGATCGCGCCGATCACTCCCATCAGGCCGAGGAAGATGATCAGGAAGGAGAAGCCGAAGGCGATCACCGAGGCGAAGTTGGGGGTCGCGCTGCCGAGCGCGTAGATGGTCATCCCGGCGAAGATCAGGAGAAAGGCGACCGCCGATCCCAAAACGATTCCGCGCATTGCGCTGTTCATTGAATGATCCGTTCGTCGCTAGCGCCGGAGCCCTGACTCAGGTCCCCGGCTTCGGTGGTCGATCGCCCCGCCGCTTGGCGAAGAGGCTGATCATTGCCAGACCGAAGATAAAGCCCCCGACGTGCGCGAGGTACGCCACCCCCCCTCCCGAGGCGGTGACATCGGGCGTCGCGAGCTGGCCGGCGACCGGCAGGAGCTGGAGGAGGAACCAGACCCCGAGGATCACCAGCGCCGGCACCCGGACGAAGGTAAAGAACAAGAAGATGAGGACGAAGCTCAGCACCCGCGCCCTCGGGTGGAGCAGGGCATAGGCCCCCAGCACTCCCGCCACCGCCCCGCTGGCGCCGATCGTCGGTGTGGTCGAGGAGGGATCCAGCAACGCCTGGGCGTAGACCGCGACCAGCCCGGCCAGCAGGTAGAAGGCGATGAAGCGACCCCGGCCCATCGAGTCCTCGATGTTGTTGCCGAAGATCCAGAGGTAGAGCATGTTGAAGCCGAGGTGGAGGAACCCCCCGTGGAGGAACATCGAGCTGAACAGGGTCAGCAACCACGGGAGCGCGTCGATCGGCTGACCTTTGATCCCTCGCCCGCGCGCGTCGCGGCCGGAGGAGGCGGCGTCGCAGACGATGGTGGCGGTGGTGGCGTTCGCTCGATCGCCTCCCGAGCCTCCGCCCGCGACCGGGAGGAGCTCGCACGAGCTCCCGGGGTTGGTGATCCGCTCTGGGATCGCACCGCCGTTGACGATCGCCTCGTCGCGCTCGCTGATGTCGGTGCCCGCCAGTGCTTTCGAGCTGGAGGTTCCCGGATCGGAGGAGAGGCTTAGCTGCCAGCCGAAGGCGAGCAGGTTGATCGCGATCAGCGCCACGGTGACTATCGGGAAGCGCGCGGTCGGGGTGTCGTCTTTCAGTGGAAGGAAGAACAAGCCGCGGCGGAGCGTAGATCACCGATTCGGCTCAGCCGCGCGGAGGGCTCTCCCCCTGCCTGCCGGGGCCGGTCGGCAGGAAGTACTCGATTCTCGATCCGGTTTCCTCGGTTTGCGAGAATTGAGCCATGCCTGCCCTCCCGCGCGCCCATCCCTACCGCGACACCGATGTGATCGACGTTCGCGCCCCGCGGACCAACCAGGCCGTGGTCGCCGTCGTCGCGCTTGCCGGGGTGATCTTTGGCTGGCCGCTCGCGTGGGCGCTGATGGGCCTCCAGCTCGCGATCGGGCTCACCCTCGGCCGCGCCTGGTGCATCCCGTGCCGCATCTACTTCGAGTTGATCCAGCCGAGGATCGGCGAGGGGGAGCTGGAGGACTCACGCGCCCCCCGGCTCGCCAACCGGATGGGCGCCGTCTTCCTCGGCTCGGCCGCGGCGGCGTGGTGGCTCGGCGCCCCGCCGGTCGGCCTGGCGCTCGGAGCGATCGTCGCGGCACTGGCGGCTCTCGCCGCGATCACCGGTTTCTGCGCCGGCTGCGAGCTGTATCGATTGAGGGCGAGGCTCAAGGGAATCTCCTCGCGGGCGTCGGCGGTCGAGGGCAGCGTCGATCCGGCCGACTTCGGCGGCCTCGGGGTCGAGCGCACCCATATCCAGTTCACCCACCCCCTCTGCTCGGAGTGCCTCACCTGGGAGCAGCGCCTGGGCGCTGAGCCGTCGCCGCTGATCAAGCTCGATGTGCGCGAGCGGCCCGAGCTGGCGCGGAAGTACGGGATTGCCCTGGTCCCGACGGTGGTTGCGGTCGGTCCCGAGGGCGACGTACTCGAGCGCCTGGCGTAGACCGGGGCGCCCGTTGCCACGCCGAGAGCGCCGCCCTTCGCGCGACTGCCGAGTCCGGACCGCAGAAGAGGAAGGCGGCGAACTGTGCCGCCAGCGGCGCCGCCGCGAGATGGCCGACTCGATAGACGCCGTGGTGAACGCGATGCCGCGAGCGCGGCCGCTAAGCCGAGACAGTCGCCGCCCCTAAGCCAAGGCGCTCAGCTCGACCGCGCCGTCGCGGGCCGCGATCGCCTCGGCGGCGGCCTCGTCGGCGTGGTAGCTGGAGCGGACCAGCGGCCCCGCGGCGACTGACTCGAAGCCGATCTTGTGGGCCTCGACGGCAAGCGCGTCGAATTCCTCCGGCTCCCAGTAGCGGATCACCGGGAGATGCTGCTCGGTCGGTCGCAGATACTGGCCTACGGTCAGCACCTGGACGTCGTGCTCACGAAGTCGGCCGAAGGTGTCAACCATCTCCTCGAAGCTCTCGCCGAGGCCGACCATCAGCCCCGATTTGGTGATCACCTCGTCCCCGCCCATCTCCTTCGCCATCTGCAGCACCCGGGCCGAGCGCAGGAACTCCGAGCCCCGGCGGGCGATCGGATACAGCCGCGGGACGACCTCGCAGTTGTGGTTGAAGACGTCGGGCCGCTCGGCGATCACGCGTGCGAGCGGCATCTCCTGGCCGCGGAAATCCGGCGTCAAGATCTCGACCTTGCAGCCCGGCGCCTGCCGCCGGATCTGGCGGATGACGCCGACGAAGGCGGAGGCGCCGTAGTCGGGAAGGTCGTCGCGGTCGACCGACGTGATCACCGCGTGCTTGAGCCCCATGGTTGCGACCGAGCGCGCGACCCGGGCAGGCTCGAGTGGGTCGTTCCAGGTGGGGACCCCGGTCTGGACGTTGCAGAAGCCGCAGCGGCGGGTACAGGTCTCGCCCAAGATCATGAAGGTCGCGGTGCCGCGCTCCCAGCACTCGCCGACGTTGGGGCAGTTGGCCTCCTCGCAGACAGTGTTGAGCCGCTCGCCTCCGATC
>JBPCOO010000304.1:0-8371 GCA_051000155.1 Solirubrobacterales bacterium
AAGTCCTCGTCGAAGTGCTCGCCTCCGTTGACGTCCGGCGGGGGGTCGGACTCCAGGAAGACCTCGTCCTCGTCGGCGTCCTGGCTGACCTGGGTGTAGTCGGTGTTCTTGCAGTCGAAGCTCGGGAGGCTTCCCTGCAGGGCCGAGCGCAGATAGCCGCCGGGCGGGATGTAGGCGCTGCCGCGGTTGGTCGGCAGGCGGGTCGGATAGATACTGAGCGTCTCGGGGCTGGTGTAGGCGAGGGTCCGCAGATAGTGCCGGGGACCGGGCTGCCCCGGGCGCTTCGGCAGGGTCGAGGAGATCCCGATCGAGGGGTTGACGAAGAAGGTCGCCACCGTCTCCTTGTAGGCGGTGAGGAAGCGGACAATGGGAGCGGCGTTGGCGAGCAGCGGGTCCAGCTCCCGCAGCAGCGGCCGCAGCTCGCGGGTGACGCTGGAAGCCGCCGGGAGCCCCTCCTCGGCCGCGTCCAGCAGCGGCCCCAGCTCGACCAGCACCCGGCGCAGCGGCGGCGCCAACTGCCTGGCCGAGCGCAGGGTCGGGGAGATGTCGTCGGCCACCGGCAGCAGCGCGGCCACCACCGGCTCGGCGTTCTCTCTCAAGCGATCGAGTCGCTGCAGGGTCGCCAGCGACTCCCGCTCGAAGGTCGGCAGGATCGCGACCGTCTCGGCCAGCTCGTCCTGGGCGTCGGCGAGGCCGCCGAAGGTGTCGGCGGCGCCGGTGATCGAGCCCCGCAGCACGCCCTGCTCGCGCCTGACCGCGGCGAAGACGTTGCCGGTATCGCGGATCAGGCCCTGCACCGCCGGCCGCTGGCGCTCGACCAGCTCGGTGATCTCAGTCGCGTCCTCGATCAACGGGGAGAGGTTGCCGAGGGCGTCGTTGAGGTCGCCGCCGCGACCGTCGAGCGCGATCGCGCCGCTGCCGATCAGCTCCCGGGTGATCGTCCGCGTCTTGCCCCCGAGCGCGTTGAAGAGCTCATCGACCTGCGTCGCCTCGGTCACCTGCCCGATCGGCAGCTCGCCGTCCTCGGGGATCGGCTCGCCCGCGGCGGCCAGCGACGACGGCGTCGGATTGGCGGCCGCGCCCAGTGCCACCGGCATCGTCCGCTCCCCGGTCTCGGTGCCGCCGGTCAGCTCGACGAAGGTCTCTCCGAGGAGCGTCTTCTGCCGCAGGATCGCCTCGGCGTCGGAGGAGATCGGGGCGAAACGCGGCTCGATCTCCATCACCGCGGCGGTCGTGTCCTTGCCGTTGACACGCTTCTCGATCGGCGCGGGCTCGATCTCCTTGACCTTTCCGATGTTGACCCCGCCGACCCGCACGTCCGCCTCCAGCGCCAAAGCCGTGGCCTCGGGGAAGAAGGCGGTGATCCGGTAGCTCTTGGAGCTGAGCGGGGTCGGGCCGCCGAAGCTGACCCAGAGGAAGAGGATCAAGGCGAAGCAGGAGAGGGTGAATCCTCCCGCCAGGATCAGCCGGCCGGCGCTGGGTGCGCTCTTTTGCATCTAGCTCATCCCCCTCATCCGCACTCCGCTCCCGGTTCGAACAGCGGACCGAGGCCGGTGGTGATGCCGCCGAGCACGGGCCCGAACGGACTCGTCTCGAGGATGCTGAGCAGCTCGGCGCAGCCGGCGGTCAGATACAGGCGCCGGTAGGGGCCGTGGGCGTCCTGGCCACTCCAGATGCTCGGTCCGATGTGGCTGAACCAGCCGGCCCAGTAGAGGTAGCCCTCGTCGCGACCCTCGGTCCCCGGCGGCTCGGCACCACGCGGGTTGTAGGCGGCCATGTTGAGCAGGGTGTTGAGCTTCTGGGTCGCGGTCGAGAGTCGAGGCGTCGCATCGGCCAGCCGCTCGGTCGCGGTGGTGAGGTCCCCGGTCGCCGGACGAGCCGCACGGAGCAGCGGCCTGATCTGCTCATGCAGGGCGGGGGTGCCGCGGACCGCGAGGCGCTCGGTCGCATCGGCGACCTCGTCGAGGCGGCGGGCCGAGGGCCGCAGCGCCCCGAGCGTCGGGCCGAGTCGCTCGACGAAAGGCTGGGCGCGGTCGAAGGTCTCCCGCGCGGTCTCGAGCGTGCCCGGAAGCCGGGCGGCGAGGCGCTCCAGGTCGGGAGCCTGGTCGGCGAGGGCGCCCACGGCCTCGTTCGAGGCGCCGACGAGGGTGGAGAGATCGCCGTCGCGGTCGGCGACCGCCGCGGTCAGGACGTTGGTGTTGTGGACCAGCCGCGCCAGCTCCTCGTCGCGACGCTGCTGGGCGCCGTTGAGTCGCTTCAAGTCCCGGTTGATCGGCCCGAGCGCACCGATCGCACCGCCGAGGTCGTCGCCCCGCTCCTCGAGGCCCTTGCCGAGGCCGACCAGCGCCAAGCGCAGGTAGGAACGGGTGTCGGTGTCGAGCGCCTCGAGGATCTCGTCCACGTTGACGTCGGGGGCGGTGTTGGCGAGCTCGACCGTCCCGCCCTCGGCGAAGCTTCCGGCGTCGCTGGTGCCCGGATCGAGGCTGAAGAACATATCCTTGAGTCCGGTCTGGGGGCGCATCAGGATGGTCGCGTCCCGGTAGATCGGCAGGTACTTGCGATCGACCCCGAAGGTCACCACCGCCCGGCCGTCGATCAGCTCGACGTCCTCGACCAATCCGATCTGCACCCCGGCCACCCGCAGCGTCTGTCCCTGCCCGGCGGTCACCGCCTGGCCGGTCTCCAGCTCCGCATTCAACTCGAATGGCCGTTCCTCCAGCAGCGGCACCCGCAGGCGTTGTTCCTGGAGGATTATCCAGCTCGCGGCGAGCCCCACCGCGATCAGGCCGAGCACGGCGAGGATCTGGACCATGTACTTGCGGAGGTTGCGGGTCATCGGTCCTCCTCCCCCTCCAGCAACCGCTCCCAGCCGAGCGCGCCGGCGAGGGTCCGCTCCAGCTCGGCGAAGGCATCCTTGCGCTTGCGCAGAGAGCGGCGCGGTCGGAGCTCCACCCGCTTGCCCGCCCGCTCGAAGGTGGCGCCGAGGTCGGCGATCTCGGGCTCGAGCCCGGCGAGCACATCGTCGGGCAGAGTCCCCGCCGGGCCGCCGGTCTCTCGCTGCTGGGGCGGGGCGCCCGCTTCACCGGAGTCGAGGTCCGGTGGATCGTTGGTTTCGCAGCGAACCTTGGGACGGAACGGCGTTTTTTGGGAGGAGTCGATCGCCGGGCGGGCGCCGAGGATCTCCTGCGGGGCGATCCCGACGACCTCATCGCCTCCATCGACCGGCGGCAGCACAACCGCGTTGGTGCCCGAGCCGCCGAGGATGCGCGCGTAGGGCCCATTGGCGTCACCCGAGCGGCTCTCGCCGCTGATCCCGACCAGCCCGTAGCCCGCCTCCTCGAAGATGCGGCCGTTGGCGGGGGTGTCGGGATCCTCGACGGTCTCGTTGGTGAACGGGATCAGGATCTCGTTGGCGCAGCTCGCCAGACGGCGGGTCTGGCCGAGCAACGGTTCGGAGTCGCGGACGAGCGCGGCCAGCGGCGGCGTCGCCCGGCGCAGGTCGGCGATCACGCCACGCCCCTCGGCCCGGGAGACGGCGCCGCGGAGCTGGCGCAGGAACGGCGTGGTTTCGTCGATCGCCGAGGGCAGCCGCCTCAACCCGGGCAGCGCCTCGCGGGCGAAGGCGCGGGTCTGGGGCAGCGAGGCGTTGACCGCATCGAGGAACGGGCGGGTGTCGGCGAGCGTCCCCGGCAGCAGCTCGACCGCACGGCCAAGCTCGGTCGAGCGGCTGGCGAAGGCTCCGGTGACAGTCTGCAGTCGGACCACCAGGGAGCTGAGGCGGTCGCGCTCATCGGAGAGCGTCCCCACCACTGAGGAGAGGTTCCAGATCAAGCCGGAGAGGTCGTTCGGCGCCGTCCCCAGCACCGCTTCGTTGACGCGGGAGGTCGCCCGGAAGGCGCGCGGGGAGCTGCGGTAGAGCTTGCGCAAACCGGCGCTGCCGCCGTCCCGCACCAGCGCCTTGGAGAACTGGTCGAGTACGGTCTGGAGGTCCTCGCGGACGTCGGACTGAAGGGTTGTCACTACCTCGTCGAGGGCGACGCTGGCGGAGGTCTGGGTGAGCGGGACGGTGCCGTCGGAGGCCATCTCCGGGGCGCCGGGCGACCCGGGCTCGAGGTCGACGAAGTAGTTCCCCTCCAGAAACAGGCGCGGACGGACCTGCATGCGCGCGTCCTCTTTGATCGGCAGCGCTCGCTCGTCTATCTGCATCCGCACGATCGCGGTCGGGCTGCCATCGGCCGCCCCGCCCGAGCTGACCTCGACCACCTTGCCGACGTCGATCCCGGCCACTCGCACCGGCGAGTTCGGCTCGATCCCCCCGGTCTCGGCGAACGCGCCCTCGAGCTGGTAGCCGCCGCCGGTTCCCGGGAGGAAGTTGCCCAGCCCGGGGACCGCTCCAGCGAAGATGTAGAGGAAGGCGATCGCGATCCCCGCGGCGACCACCGCGCCGATGATCCAGTCAGAGATGCGGCTGACGCGAAGGCCCCTCATCGGTCAGCCCTCCGCAGCCCGAAGGTATCCGCCCAGGTGTCCGGCTGGCGCGAGGGGACGTGGGTGTCACGCAGCTCCCGCTCTCCGTCCGCGTTGAAGAAGAGGTTGGTCCGGCCGAGCGAGCCGGGGTAGTCGCCCTCGAGGATCGCCGGGGACCAGACCGGTTGGCCGGGGACGCGGAGATCCCCCAGCGGGTAGCCGAACTGCCCAGCGGCGCAGTCGGGATAGTCGCGGGTGAGCTGACCGTGAGGTGCGTCGACGGGTGCGTGGGCGATCGGCAGCTTTTCCGGCTGGAACTCGAGCTCCTTGCTCGGATCGGGGCCCGGGCCCGCAAGGGCGTCGCCGGGGATGCCGGAGTAGCTGTCGGTGGGGGCGTGGACTTCCCCGTCGATGTCGAAGGTCGTCCCCAGCAAGTTCACCGGCGGTGGGTCCTGGGGGTACTGGACGAAGATGTTGCGCTGCTGGAAGCCGACGTTGGTGCGCTGGCTCAGGTGCTCGCTGAGGAAGGTGACGAAGTAGTTGAGGTAGTTGCAGGTCGTCTGCGCGGGGGCGACGTGGAGTCCGAGCTCGCGGACGTCGTCGAGGGTGCCGCCGAGGCGGTCGATCGTGATCCCGGTCGAGGGTTGGTCGACCGTCCGCCTCAGCTCGACGAAGAGGTCGCGGAGGTCCTCGGCCGTCTCCGGCGTGCGGGCCAACACCGGCGCGCCGATGCGGAAGGCGCGGTTGAGGATCGGCACCGTCTCCGGCAGCTCGGCGATCCCCGGATCGAGTCGGCGGAGGAGCTCGGCCGAGTCATCGAGCAGCGGCCGGGCCCGGGCCAGCAACGCCGGGGACTGCTCGACCAGCGGTACCGCACCGGAGATCGACGCTGCCAGCGCCGCGGGGTCGCGACTGAGCGCCTCCATCGTCGCCCGCAGTCCGCGGAAGGAGTCGGCGAAGGCGTCGCTGACCGGGGCGGTGGCGGCCGCGGTGTCGCTGAGCGCGATGATGAAGCGCTCCAGCCTGGTGGCCGGATCCGAGAGCGTCTCGGCGACCGGCTTCAAGGCGGCGAAGAGCCGCGGCGAGCGGTCGATCACCCGGTTGAGCGAGACCCCGCGTCCCGCGACCGCGCTGCTCAGCTCGGTCAGGTTCGCCCGGAAGGCTTGCCGGGTGGGGGCGTCAAAGGCGGCGGCCAGCTCCTCGCCCTCGGTCTGGCTCTGAAAGCAGCCGTTACGGGCCGTCTCGGGAATCTGGGAGGCGAAGGTATCGAGGTCCACCGGCAGCATGCAGTCGCCCTCGTCGTCGGTGCCGATGAAGGTGAAGCCCTCCGGCGCCGGCTCCCCGGTTCCCCGCACCACCTCGACGAACTTGAGCCCGAAGAAGGAGCGGTAGCGGATGCGGAAGATCGAGTCCTGCGGTAGCGGTTGGGCGGACTTGTCGAGCTTGAGTGTGAGCTGGGCCACCGGCGCCGTGTCGGTTTCGTCCTCCGGTGGGGCCAGGTTGAGCGCCTCGACCACGCCGATCCGGTTGCCGCCGAGTCGCACCTCGTTGTTGGCGTTGAGTCGGGCGCTATTGGGCACCTCCAGCGAGACCCGGTAGACGGGGACGAACGGAAGGCCGTTGTTGGCGTTGTAGGAGAGGAACATCGCCACCACCGTGACCAGGACGGTGATCGCGCCGACCATCGTCGGGCTGGATGCGAGCGCCTGTCCGGGAGTTCGCCTCATGAGCCGAAGAGGAAGTCGAAGAGGTCGGGACCGCCGGCGGCGGAGCCCGAGGAGGATGCGGAGCCGGGGCTCCCGGTGCCGCTTGCGCCGCGCCCGGGAAGGTCCCGCGCGGGGCCGGATGACGGGCCGGCGCCGCGGTCGTCGCTACCGCCCTTGCTGGTCCGAGCGCCGCGGGCACCGGAGGCAGCCCCGCGTGCCCCCCTCGCGGTATCGCTCCCCAGCGGCAGAGGCAACCCGGACCCGCCGCCTGATCCGCCACCGCCAACTTCGCTGTCGTCCCAGGGGGCCTTCTCGACCGGGTCGATCGAGATCTCGGGGTCGCACAGCTCCAGGTCGGTGGAGCCGTGGCGGCAGACGGAGTTGTCGTAGCGGCCGAGGCCGAGGTCGTAGGAGATGTCCGGCTGGTTGGCGCCGAGCCAGGAGACGCACGGGTCGGCCGCGAGGATGTCGGTGGTGCGCCCGCCCCCGGCTGCGGGCACGTCGGGACCGGGGTTGAAGGCCCCGCACGGCCCGGTGCCGGCGTCGTAGACGTTGAACTGGAGCAGATGTCCGACCGAGTCGAACTGATTGATCGCGCCGGTCTGGTAATAGACGTAGTTGAGCAGCGCCTCCATCCCCGTATAGCCCGTCGGAGCGGGGCGGCCGGTGCCGTAGCAGGGGAGGGTCTTGTCCTCGCAGGTGCGGGCGGCGCGCCGGTCGATCTCGACCGTGCGGGAGGTATCGTCGATGTCGCTGAGTAGATCGGCGAGGATCTCGCCGTCGAGGGGCGCGTTGTGGGCGGCCTTCTTCAGCGAGCGGACCTCATCGGCGCCGCGTGTGAGCGCCTCGGTCCCCGGTCCGGCCGCGTCGCCGAGCGCGACCAGCGAATCGCCGGCCGAGGAAGCGAGCGGCGGCAGGCGGCGGGTGAGGTTGGCCAGTGAAGGCGCCGCGGCGCGGAGGTTGTCGAGCACCGGCGCCCCGGCCTCGCCGAGGTCGCCGACGCTACGGAGGGTCGGCTCCAGCTCGGCGAGGACGTCATCGGTCAGCTCCGCCCCCCGGCGCAGGTCGCCGCTGCGTTCAGCCGCGACCACGGCCGTATCGCGGGCCTCCGAGATCGCGCCGACCACGTCGTCGGAGCCCCGGGCGAGCTCCCCGATCACCCGGTCGGCGTTGACGTTGAGCGCGGTCAGGCGGCGGCGCTGGCGGGCGAGGATCTGGGTCGTCTCGCGCAGCTCGGTCAGCGCCGGGAAGGCGAGCCGGAGTGCTTCGGAGAGCTGCTCGGGGTTTCCGGCAAGCCCCGTTCCCAGCTCGTCGATGAGGATCCGCAGTCGATCGACGTAGGGCTCGCGGAAGGTGTTGAACAGCAGGTCGAGCTGGACGGTCTGGGCGACCCGCTCGGCGGGGACGTCGGGCTCGGAGTCGGAGTCGGGCGGCATCGGATCCCCGGCCGGATCGCAGTCGACGAAGTACTCGGCGATCAGCGAGCCCGGCTCGGAGGCGCAGGTGGTCTCGGTGCCAAGCTCCGACAGCGGCCCGCTCAGCTTGACCGTCAGCAGCGCGTGCTTGTCCTCGTTGACGTCGATCTCCTCAACCGTCCCGGCGTTGACCCCGGCGATGCGGACATCGGAGCCCTCGACCACCCCGAAGGCGTTGTACATCTCGATCTCGTAGACCCGCTCGTCGTCTGCGAGGGCGGCGCCCGCGAGCAGGGCGGCAGCCGCCAGCAGGATCGCGCCGATGGTCGCCGGGCGCCTCACGGTCCGGTCGGCCCCTGGCTCGGATCACAGTTGAGGGTGCCGCCATCGGTGAACGGGACCGAGCCGTCGCCGGCGTCGCGCTCGAGCGATCCCGGGCAGCGCTCGGTGTTGCCGATGTCGATGATCGGCACCTCGCCCCCCGCGGTGCCGCTGTAGAGGTCGATCGGGTCGATCGGGGACAGCAGCTCGGGGATGCCGTTGGTGGCGGCCACGCTGAAGGCGTTGAAGGTGCCGGCGATCCGCCCGATGCCACCGTTGGCATCGAGGGTCCCCGAGGTCGAGAAGTCGTCGAACCAGCCGATCAGCTCCTGCGAGTAGGGGCGGAGAAAGGCGAGCTGAGCGAGCGAATTGCGGCTGGCACAAACCGCCTCGCCGAATGCGCCCTGGGTGAAGTCGCCATCGGCGGGGCGCTCGAGCTGGGAGACCGAGCCGTCGCCGCAG
>JBPCOO010000345.1:0-4845 GCA_051000155.1 Solirubrobacterales bacterium
CCGACCTCCGCGCCGCCCGCAACCGCGCCTACGAGCTGGCCGAGCTGATCCACTTCGACGGCCGCCAGATGCGAACGGACATCGCCGAGCGGGCGGTCGAGGGCTTGTAGGCCCGGCGTGGCCTTCCGGTTAGCCCGGGCAGGCGGGCAGGCGGCGGCCATCCTGAGATCGAGCGCCGAGCTCTGCCCGCTGGGCGGGCCGGCATGACCGCCGTCAACGCCTGGCTCGCCGGGAGGCTGAGCCGAAGTGATCTCCACGAGTATCTGACGGCTGCGATCACCACCCTCGCCGTGACGGCCCGCGAGCTGGCCGGTGACTAACCCCGCGCCCCGCGCTCTCCCGGGCTGGTATTCGTCAGATTCTGGCGAGCGAGTGGGCGTCGGCTGGGCGTGCGCGGTGAGGCGATCGTGTTCCAGCACGTGAGCTGAGCCGGGTGCGCTCAGGCGCGTTCAGCCGCCGCCAGAATCGACGGATCAGGCGAGTGCGGACTCTTTGCCCGAGTCCCGGGCGAACAGACACAGCGACTCCGTGTACTCGGCCACCTGGCGGGCGAGGTCGAGGTTGGGCTCTGAGGAGAGACCGAAGATGTTGATGTCGGCGGCGGGTAGAGCTTGAGTAGGTGTGGGGGCCGCGGTCGGGGATCGCTCGCGCCTGGCACTTGGGCAGGCGCGCCCGGTCCCTGACCTCGGCGAGGTAGTCGCCCGCGACGGGGAGCTTGGCATCGTCGTGGACCACGGAAACCAGGTTGATGTCCAGGTCCCATGTACGCGACATCTGCACGCAGACCAACAGGGCGAGATCGGTCTCGGAGAGGGAGTCCTCCTCGAAGCTCCAATCCGGCTCCTTGCTACCGAGCCAGAGGTTGAGGGTGATCGGCCGCAGCACCGAGCCCTTGCCGGCGGCCAGCAGGAGCGTTCCCAGCCCGGAGCCCCCCGCGCGCCGCATCAGCTCCAGCGCGGCCGCGTCGTCGTCGGGCTCGGGCGGGAGTCGGTAGAGGAGGGTGTTGGGCTTGAAGAAGGTGCCGCGGAGGATCTGGATCGCGGCGGCCGTTCCCGCTTCGAAGTCCGGCTCCTCCAGCGTCGCCCACTGCGCCCCGACGCCGTCCCCACGTAGCTCGTGGGCGGCGCCGCGCAGTAGGTCCGCCATCGGCGCCATCTGGTCGGGATCGCCGGAGATACCGACCAGCTGGACGGTCCCGCTCGGCTCGGCGATCGCGTGCAGGAGGCTCGTCCCACCGGGGATGATTCCAGAGCTGTCGACGGGGACGAGCAGGCTCGGGGTCCAAGCCTTGCCGGTGGTCCCCTTGTAGGCGATCACCCGCCGTGCCGACCAGTTGGCGAGCCCGTAGAAGAGGCCGCTGCGGATGTCTCCCTGGCGCGAGCGCAGCTCCCGACGGGCCAGCCCGGCGTAGACGGCGCCGACGACCGCGAGCGCCAGCAGCGCCGAGACCCAGTTGACCACCAGCATCGCGACGATCGAGCCGATCGCCCCAACGAACGGGACCGCGATTGGAAGCTTGATCGTCGGGCGAAAGCTGACCAGCCCGAGGCCCTGCTCAAACAGGACGACCAGGTTGATCATCAGGTAGGTGACCAGGAAGAACATGGTCAGGATCGCTGCGATCAGGTTGAGCTCGCGCAGCGCCAGCGCCCCCAACACGACAGCGCCGGTGACGAACATGGCGTTCTTCGGCTCTCCCTCGGAGTCCCGCTTGGCGAGCACTCCGAGCCCCGGGATCACCCGCTCGACGGCGATCGCCTGGAGGATCCGCGGGGCGCCCACCACCGAGGCCAACGCGGAGGAGAAGGTCGCCGCCAGGACCCCGGCGATGATCGCCGGCTTGAACGCCGCCAGCTCGAACATCGCCTCGTAATCGGCGGTCAGCAGATCCGGGCTGGCCGAGCGATCGAGCCAGTAGGCGACGGCAGCGTAGACGACCAGGCTGATTGCGATCGCGCCCATCGTCCCCAGCGGGATCGCGCGGTTGGGATCCTTCAGCTCGCCGGAGATGTTGACCCCGGCCATGATCCCCGTAGCCGCGGGGAAGAAGACCGCGAACACGGCGAAGAAGCTCGTTCCCGGAAAGCCCTTGTCCGGATCGCCCGGGTAGTCGCCGAAGGCCTCGATCGGCTCGGTCATCGAGCCACCGATGGCAGCCGCGGCGATCGAGGCGAGGGCGCCGATGACGATCGCCAGGATCACGTACTGGATGCGAAAGGCGAGCTTGGTCGAGTAGTTGGCGGCGGCGAAGATCACCGCAAACACGAGCAGGTCGATCACCAAGGGCGGGTGGTCGGGGAAGATCAGCAGCCAGCCGTCGCGGAAGCCGAAGACGTAGAGCGCGACCACCAGCGACTGCGCCAGATACAGCGGGATGCCGATGCTCCCTCCTGCGGCCTGGCCGAGCGAGCGGGTGATCACCGCGTAGGCGCCTCCAGCCCCGATCCGGGTATCGGTGGCGATCGACGCTATGCAGAGCCCGGTCACCCCGGTGATCAGGAAGGCCAGGCCGATGATCAGCAGCGCCCCGACCAGCCCGGCGTTGCCGACGACCCAACCCTGCCGCAGGAACAGGATGACGCCGATGATCGTCAGCAGGGTCGGGACGAAGACTCCCTCGAAGGTGCCGTACCGGCGGTGGCCCTCCTCGCTTTCCCGCTCGGTTGTCGCGCTTCCCGCCACCGTTGTCCAGCGTACGCTGCGTCGGTCGCGGGGGCTGACGGTGCGGCGCTCGAGGTTCGCCGGGTCGCGCGGGGGGCCACCGGGACACGCAACTGCCCGCGTGCGGCCGTACGATGCCGGTGTGGATCCGTCCGCCCCAGGGGGACGGCTCCCGACGCGGCAGCATCGACCAACCGACAGGAGACCCCAAACTCATGGCCGACAACCAGATCCAGGCCCCGACCCAGCCGACCGGCGAGGCCGCCCCCTCGACCGCGACCGACACCGACTTCCAGTTCGAAGAGTTCGAGGTCGAACAGCCGCTGGTAGGGATCATCATGGGCTCGCGCTCGGACATGGAGAAGATGGCGCCCGCCGGCAAGGTCCTCTCCGAGGAGGGGATCGACTACGAGGTCCGGGTGATGAGCGCCCACCGCGATCCCGACACCGTCGCCGAGTACTGCAAGGCAGCCGAGATGCGTGGCCTCAAGGTCATCATCGCCGGTGCGGGGATGGCCGCGGCCCTTCCCGGCGTCGCCGCCGCCCACACCGACCTGCCCGTGATCGGCGTCCCGGTCTCCGGCAAGAATCTCGGTGGGATGGACGCGCTGCTGGCGATCTCGCAGATGCCCCCCGGCGTCCCGGTCGCCTCGATGGCGATTGACGGGGCCAAGAACGCCGGCGTCTTCGCCGCCAAGATCCTCCGGCTCGGCTCGGCGACTTGATCGACGCGTGGCTCTGGGCGTGACGGATAGCATCGAGCGCGCGGCGGCGGCGAAGGCGCAAGCATGATCGAGCGCTACACCCGCGAGCGGATCGGCGCCGTCTGGACCCAGCGGCGAAAGATGGAGGGCTGGCTCGAGGTGGAGCTGGCAGCGACCGAGGCGCTGGTCGACGAGGGGATCGTCCCCGCCGAGGCGGCTCGGGCCTGCCGCGAGCGGGCCACCTTCACCGTCGAGGCGGTGGCCGAGCGGGAGCGGACCACCAACCACGACGTGGCCGCCTTCGTCGACGTGGTCAGCGCCTCGATCGGTGATGAGGGCCGCTGGATCCACTACGGGCTGACCTCCTCCGACGTGCTCGACACCGCCCTCGGGGTCCAACTCCGGGAGGCCGGCGAGATCCTGGTTGAGGGCGCGACCGCCTACCGCGACGCCTTGGTCGAGCAGGCGTTTGCCCAGCGGGACGTCGCCTGCATCGGCCGCACCCACGGGATCCACGCCGAGCCGACCAGCTTTGGCCTGCGGCTGGCCGGGTTCGCCTTCGAGGCGGATCGCAACCTCGAGCGGCTGCGTCGGGCCTTCGAGGGCGCAGCCATCGGCAAGCTCAGCGGCGCGGTCGGCACCTATGCCTCGCTCGGGCCGGCGGTCGAGACGCGGGTGATGGACCGGCTCGGGTTGCGCCGCGAGGACGCCTCCACCCAGGTCGTCCCCCGCGACCGTCATGCCGAGGTGCTTGGGGCGATCGCTCTCGCCGGAGCCGGGCTGGAGCGATTTGCGACCGAGATCCGCAACCTCCAGCGAACCGAGGTGCGTGAGGTGGAGGAGCCGTTCGGCAAGGGCCAGAAGGGCTCCTCGGCGATGCCCCACAAGCGCAACCCCATCACCACCGAGCGGATCACCGGGCTGGCGCGGGTGCTGCGCGGCTACGCCCAGGTCGGGTACGAGAACGTTGCCCTCTGGCACGAGCGCGACATCTCCCACTCCGGCGCCGAGCGGGTGGTGCTTCCCGACGCGACCGTCGGGCTCGACTACATCCAGCACCTCGGTCGTCGGGTCGCGGCTGATATGACCGTCCACCCCGAGCGGATGCGAGAGAACCTGGAGCTCACCTACGGCGCCGTCTACAGCCAGCGCGCACTGACGGCCCTGATCGACGCGGGGATGGTCCGCGACGATGCCTACCGGGTGGTCCAGGAAAACGCCCAGCGCGCTTGGGACACCCGAACCCCGTTCCGGGAGTTGCTGGCCTCAGCGCTCGGCGACTCCGAGGTCGAGCCGGACCTCGACGCGATCTTCGACCCCGCCGCCTACCTGCGTAACGCCGGCGAGGTGTTCGAGCGGCTCGAGGCGCTACGGGGCTGAGTCAGGGCTGGGCGGGTGCGGCTCGGTAGCGTCGGGCTCCCCCCGGCCGATGCGGCGACCGATCCCGACGGCCGGCGTTGGTGGATGTTGCGCCGTTGCG
>JBPCOO010000083.1:0-5609 GCA_051000155.1 Solirubrobacterales bacterium
CTGGTCATCGGGGTGCTCGCATCGGGCGTGGGCCTGCTCGCCGGACTGGGCTTCGTCAAGCTGATCCTCGCCCTGTTCGAGCTGGGCGGCTTCGAGCTGCCGCAGTCGGGCACGCCGATCAGCGGCACCACGGTCGTCCTCGCCTTGATCGTTGGCGTCGTCGCCACCGTCGTCTCGGCGACGATCCCAGCGGTGCGGGCGACCCGGGTGACGCCGCTGGAGGCGCTGACCGAGGACGTTGGGATCGAGCGCGCCACTCCGACCCGGCGCCGCACGGCGATCGCGCTCACGCTCGGCCTCGCCGGGGTCGCGATCATCCTCACCGGCCTCTTCGCCGTCCCCGATTTCACCTCCGCGCTCTCGATCATGGGCCTCGGACTGGTGCTGCTGTTCATCTCGATCGCGATGCTCGGCGGGCGCATCGTCGCCCCGCTGGCCGCGGTCGTCGGCGGGCCGATCGAGCGACTCCGCGGCGCTCCCGGCAAGCTCGCTCGCCAGAACGTTCTCCGCAACCCCTCGCGGACTGCGACCACCTCCTCGGCATTGATGATCGGCGTCGCCCTGGTGGTCTTCGTGCTCACCCTGGGGACGGCGCTGACAAAGTCAATCGAGAACGCCCTCGAGGAAAGCTTCGTCGGCGACCTCGCGGTCTTCAACGTCGACGGCTTCTCGCCGATCTCCAAGCGGGTCTCCCCGGCCATAGCCGACGTCGAGGGGGTAGCGGTCAGCTCCGCCCTCGGCGCCAGCGGCGGCGTCATCGACGGCGATGACGAGCTGATCAATGGCCTCGAGCCGGAGACGCTGCCCGAGGCGGTCAACATCGACTGGGTCGTGGGCTCCGATGAGACCTTGGCCGAGTTCGGCTCCAAGGGGGCCATCGCCGAGGAGGAATGGGCCTCGGAGAACGGGGTCGAGGTGGGTGACGAGGTCGAGATAACCACCCCCGGGGGCGATGTGGTGACGGTGGCCGTCGAGGGTCTGGTGCGGGACCGGATCGCGCTCCTGGTCGATTCGGTCGCGGTGCCGTTGGAGCTGCTTCGGGATCGATTCGACGCCCGCGGCGACTTCGGCGCGATCGCGACCTTCGAGGAGGGGGCGCCGTTCGAGCCGACCCGCGGGCGTGTCGATGAGTTGCTGACGGATCGCTTTCCCCAGGCCGAGGCGCGCTCGCAGAAGGAGCTGCGCGAGGAGAACCGCGAGCAGCTCAACCAGATCCTCTTTCTGATTTACGCCTTGCTGACGCTGTCGGTGCTGCTCAGCCTGATCGGGGTGGTCAACACCCTGGTGCTGACGATCTACGAGCGCACCCGGGAGATCGGCATGCTGCGCGCGATCGGCGCGTCGAAGGGGCAGATGCGGATGATGGTCCGCTACGAGTCGCTGATCACGGCGATGATCGGCGCCGTGATCGGGGTGGTGATCGGGCTTGCGGTCGCGGTGGCGGCGGTCGAGGCGCTGGAGGGGGAGGGACTGATCCTGGCGATCCCGGTCGTCGGGACCATCGTCGTCCTCGTGCTGAGCGCGGTCGCCGGCGTGCTCGCCGGGATCCTGCCCGCCTCCCGGGCGGCGAAGGTCGACGTGATGGAGGCCCTCCACTACGAATGAGGCCGCCTCCGGACGCGCCTGAGGGCACGGCGCTTCGCTCACGTACTGAAGCACTATCGCTCAGCTCCGCACCCTCAGCCACGCCCGGACCCTCGCCTCGGCAGGGGATTATGCTCGCCACCATGAACAGCGAGGCGGCGGAGCAGCGAGGGGAGACGGAGGCGGAGAGGGTCGACCGCAACCTCGAGGAGCTGATGGCCGAGATGCGCTTGGCGGTGCCCGGCGCGCAGGTACTGTTCGCGTTCCTGCTGATCCTCCCGTTCAACTCGCGCTTTACCGAGGTCAACGATTTCGAGCGCGGCGTCTTCTTCGGCACCCTGATCCTCACGGCTTTGGCGACGGTGCTACTGATCGCGCCTAGCCAGCATCACCGAATGCACTTTCGCCAGGGCGTTGAGGCGAAGGAGCGGACCGCGCTGGCCGCCCACCGCCTTGTCCTAGTCGGCCTCGGCATGCTGGCGCTCGCGGTGGTCGGGGCGGTGCTCCTGGTCAGCAACTTCGTCTACGGCTCCCCGGAGTCGATCATTGCCGCGGGTGCGGTCGGGCTGGTGGCCGGGGTCGCCTGGTACGGCTCGCCGTTGAGGCGCCGACTGCGGTGAGATCGGGGCGGGAGTACGGCTATCGGCACCGTCACCCCGGAGAGGCGTGGCGGGCCCGAAGCTCCTCGGCCAGCTCCAGGGTCGAGGCTCCGATCTCCACCCGCTCGATCTCGTAGTCACGCTCGGCCCGCTCGACGAGCGCCGCGACTACCCGCTCGATCAGTGAATCGAATCCGTGCTCACCCTCGGGGTGGTCGAGTGAATCGGCGACGCTGCCGGCGGTTGCGGGGTCCCAGTCCAACTCCAGCGCTTCGTAGATCGGGACCAATGCCTCGCGAACCCGCTCAGCTCCGGCAACCACCACGACCCCGCCGACGTGGGCGCCGCCGGAGATTGCCCGCTGCCCGATTCCGGCGAGCTTGCTTTGGCCCGAGGCGTTGACGCTCCACTCGCCGGGGCAATACTCGCCGGGTACCTCGCCGATGCGGGCATCGACCCCGACCTCCACCAGGGCGTCGCGGACAAGCTCCGCCATCGCGGCGAATCGCTCCCTCGTGCCGGAGGCGAACCCCTCGGTAGGGCTCGCGATCGAGAAGGCGAGGGTGTCGGCGTGGAAGACGGCCGCCCGCCCACCCGCCATCCGCTCGATCGGCTCGTAGCCGAGCCTGCGGGCGATTGCGACCGCCTCCGGATAGCCGGAGGAGAGTCGGTCCCGTCGGCCGAAGGCGAGGATCCTTCCGGTCCGGTGCAGCCGCATCGTCGGCGGTAGCTCCCCCCGCGCTACCTGGCGCAGGATCGCCGCGCTGATGCCGGTGCCGAGGTCCGCCCGGCCTTCGTGCGAAGCCTCGACCAGCTCGAGGCGGGTTGTTTGCAAAGGATTAGTCATTTGTTAGCTATGTGAGGCGCCTCACACACATTTGGCCCTCCACACGGGATCATATGTTCGTAAGCAAGAGGGCCGGTCCCGGCTGCCCCCGGGCAGAGACGGTTTACCACCCCGGCCCCGCACCCGCCACGCCCCGTCATCCCGACGGGAGCGACCCGAGGGTCGCGCGACCACATCCGTGATCGCCGATCCGGTCGGAACGTGGCACCAACTTTTCGGAGGTGATCGACGGTGCAGATGAACAGAAAGATCAAAACGGCCACTCAGAGCACAGTCGCTGCTGCGGCTGCGACGGGCATGATCGTGATCGGCGGAGTTGCCGCTGCGCCCGCCGCGGAGCTGGCCGACATCAACCTCGGCGAGCGTGACACTCGCCTGGAGCGCGTGCTCGACCGAGCCGAGCTGGACCTTCGCTACGAGACGCTGTATGAGCGGGCGAAGAAGCTCGGGGTCGAGCCCAAGCGCTCTGCCGTCGAGCGTGAGCTGATGGCCTCGGAGCTGCGGCCGAAGCTGAAGCGCCTGCAGACCAACGTCGCCGACGCACGCGAGGCCAAGATCGAGGCGCGCAAGGAGCGCCGCAAGGCACGCGAGCAGGCCCGGAAGGCCGCCCGTGAGGCGGAGGCTGCCGGGCTCCCGGCGCCGACCACCGAGGCGAGCGGCGGCGAGTCCGGCGACGTTGCCGACCCATCCTCGGTCGGAGTATCCCAGGGTACGCTGGAGTCGATCGCCGCCTGTGAGTCCGGCGGTGACCCCGGGGCGGTCTCCTCGGACGGCTCCTACCGTGGCAAGTACCAGTTCGACACCGGAACCTGGGCGTCGGTCGGCGGCTCGGGTGATCCCGCCGCCGCTTCGGAGTCCGAGCAGGACTACCGCGCCGCGCTGCTCTACCAGCAGGCCGGCTCGAGCCCCTGGCCCGTCTGCGGCGGCTGAGCCCTCGCCGCCAAGCTGAACGGACCGGGGGAAGCCGCCCGGCCCGATTCATCCCGACACCCCATCCTGCCGATGCAGGGTGGGGTGTCTTCAGTTGAGCAGCCAGACTCGTCCGACTTCGTCCTGATCGAGGGCCTACGGTCGACCCGAGGGGCACTCGCTAGCTGGCGGCGAGAGCCGAGCGCCGTGCTGCCCGGGTGGTTCGCCGGCGCCGGGCTGGTGGCGGTCGGGCTGTTGGCGGCGACCTGGGTGGTCTCGCGCGCGGTCACCGCGGATCTCACCCCGCTGCTGATCCCCGGGGTCAACGTCGACGCGAGCGTCCGTGACTACATCGCGATCCTCGCCAAGAATACGCTCGTGCTGGCCCTTCACGCCACCGCCTGCGTGGCCGGCTTCATCGCCGGTAGCTCGTTGCCACTCGCCGCGGAGCAGATGACCGGGTTCCGCAAGCTGGTGCACGAGCGCGCCGGCCCGATCGCGATCGCCTGGGTGATTGCCGTCACCACCTTCTCGCTCGTGGCCCAGGCGATCGCGCTGGGCTTCGACGCCGCCACCCTCTCTCGGCAGCTCGGAATCGATTCCGGAGTGCTGATCCTGACCGTGCTCCCGCACGCCCTGCTGGAGCTGACCGCCGTCTTCCTGCCCCTGGCGGCGTGGATGATCGCCAGCCGAAGACGGGAGTGGGGGGACCTACTCGCGGCGACCATCGCCACCACGGCCCTGGCTTTCCCGATGATCCTGGTCTCGGCTCTGATCGAGGTCTCCCTCTGGCACGAGTTGCTGGTGCTGGTCTCGCCGGTTCCGAGCTGAGAGACTCCCGGGGGTGGAAGCGCGACCAGAGGCTGGCCCGCAAGGGTTCGCGGAGCGAATCGCCATTGCGGAGATCAAGGCGCCGACCCGGGGCAACCGCAGGCTCGATGCATTGATCGCCGCCGTCAACGCCGATCCAGAGGTGCGAGCGCTCTGGCACATGCAGCAGCTCACCTCCGAGCGGCTGGGGATGTCCGATCACTCCTGGGTCCACATCCAGATCGTGGTCAACATCGCCCTGCGGCTGCTGCGCCTGGCGGTCAAGGGTGGGATCGAGCCGGCGGCGGTCGCCGATCACGGCCTCGACCCGGCCGACGCCGAACTGGTGGTGGTCGCCGGAACGCTCCTGCACGACACCGGCATGAGCATCCACCGTCAAGACCACGAGGCCTACAGCCTGTTCATCGCCGAGCGCAAGCTGCGCGAACTGCTCGAGGACATCTATCAGGAGCCGGAGCGAACCGTCGTGATCAGCGAGGCGCTCCACTGCATCATCGGCCACCGGCGGAGCGGCTCGCCCAATACGCTCGAGGCGGCGGTGGTCCGGGTGGCGGATGCCCTCGACATGGCCCAGGGCCGCTCGCGGGTCCCGGTGGAACGGGGCGACGTTGGCATCCACGCGCTCTCCGCCGCCGCGATCGATCAGGTCAAGATCGAGCGCGGCGAGGGGGACCGGGCGATTCGGGTGGAGATCGAGATGAACAACTCCGCCGGGATCTTCCAGGTCGACGATCTGCTCGCGACCAAGATCCGCGGCACCGCGCTCGAGGGCCACATGGAGGTGATCGCTTCGGTCGCTGGCGAGACCGAGAAGCGGCTGCTTAGGGAGTTCCGGATCT
>JBPCOO010000137.1:0-2793 GCA_051000155.1 Solirubrobacterales bacterium
CCACCTCGGCGAGTACGTTCGATCACCGCCTCACCGCGCCCGCCGACCGAAGTTCTGGGTCGCGGGGAGGACGGCGCCGAGGGCGGCGATCTTGTCGGGGGCCGGCGCTCCGACCCCGGGCGCTTCGTCGCCAGGGGTCGTCCGCGGTTCGAGATCGTGGACCTCGGCCAGGGGCTGGTCGGGCCGTTCGAGCCTGTGGACGCGGTGGGCGATGATGTTGACCACTCCCTCGCGGCGCTCGAGGCGGCCGGGGATCGAGACGAAGCTCGAGGTGCGGACGGTGAGCCGATCGCGCTCGTAGACGGGGGGGAGGATGACGACGTTGCACATCCCCAGCTCGTCCTCCAACAGTAAGAACATCACCCCCTTGGCGGTGCCGGGACGCTGACGGGCAACCACCATTCCGGCGATCACCACGTCAGTGCCGTCGGCGATCCGGGCGAGCTCGGCGCTGGTCACGGTGCCCTCGTCCAGCTCACCTCGCATCAGCTCCATCGGGTGATGGTCGATCGCCATCCCGATCGACGAGTAGTCGGCGGTGACCCGCTCCCAGCCGCTCTGGGTGGGTAGCTCCGGCGCCTCGGGGACCTCGAGCGGGAGCGGGAGCTGCTCGGCGCCGCCGTGGCGGGAGCTACCCGCGACGGTGCCTGCCCGCCAGAGATCCTCACGGCGGCGGGAGCTGCCAATCTCAACCATCGAGCCGCCGAGTCCCTTACAGGCATCGGCCCAGGCCAGCAGCTCGAGCCCCTCCCGGCTCGCTCCCGAGCGCGAGGCCAGCTCGCCGATCTCGGTATAGGTACCCGCGGCCTCGCGAGCCGCGACCACCGCCTCCGCGTCGCGCTCGGCCAGCCCGGTGACGTAGCCGAGCCCCACCCGGACCCCGAGCTCTGGCTCGCCAGCGGTCCACTCGCATCGGCATAGGACTCCACTTTCGTTCACGTCCGGCCCCAGCACCGGGATCCCGCGGCGTTGGGCGTCGTGGACCAGCGCGTCGGAGGGGTAGAAGCCCATCGGCTGCTCGTTCAGCAGTGAGCAGACGAACTCGGGTCCGTAGTAGACCCGCAGCCAGGTCGACTGGTAGGCGAGCAGGCCGAAGGCGGCGGCGTGGGACTTGGGGAAGCCGAAGCCGGAAAAGCCCTTGATCTGCTCGTAGACGCGTTCGGCGACCTCGCGCGCCACCCCTCGATCCACGGCACCCTCGATGAAGCGCTCGCGATACGCGTTCAGCGCAACTTCCGAGCGCTTGCGGCTCATCGCCCGCCGCAGCCCCTCGGCCTCCCCGGCGCTGAAGCCCGCCAGGGCCATCGCCACCTGGATCACCTGGTCCTGAAAGACGATCGCCCCGAGGGTGTCGGAGAGGATCGGCTCCAGCGACGGATCCTCGTAGGGAATCTCGTAGTCGGGACCCTCGCGCAGGCGCTTTTTTCGCTCCAAGTAGGGGTGGACGGCGCCGCCCTGGATCGGTCCCGGCCTCACCAGCGCCACCTGGACGGTGAGATCGTCGATGTTCTCCGGCAGCGAGCGCGGCAGCATCTGCATCTGCGCCCGGCTCTCGATCTGGAAGACGCCGGTCGTCTCGGCAGTCTGGATCCGGGAGTAGACCTCATCGTCATCGAGCGGGATTCGGGAGAGGTCGACGTGCTGCTTGCGTGCGCGGGCGATCTCATCGACGGTGCGCTCGACCGCCGAGAGCATTCCCAGCCCGAGCAGGTCGATCTTGAGGAAGCCCGCGTCCGAGCAGGAGTCCTTGTCCCAGTGGCAGATGATCCGCCCCTCCATCGCCGCCGGGACCACCGGGCAGAGGTCGATCAGGGGCCGGGTGGAGAGCACCATCCCGCCGGAGTGCTGAGAGGCGTAGCGCGGCAGCTTCCAGGCTTCGGGCGCCAGCCTCATCAACGCCCGCCAGCGCTCGGAGCGGGCGCGGGCGGGACCGATCGCCTCGGCCACCTCCTCCTCCAGCCCCTCGCCACCGAAGACATCGACCGAGCGCGCCACCCGCTCTATCTCCCCCGCCGGCAGCCCCAGCACCCCGCCGAAGTCGCGGATGATCCCGCGCTTTCTGTAGGTGGGAAAGGCGGCGACCATCCCCGAGCGCTCGGCGCCGTAGCGCTCGTGGATGCGGGGAATAAGCCGCTCGCGGATGTCGCGGGGGAAGTCGAGGTCGATGTCGGGCGCCTCGGTGATCTCGTCGTTCAAGAAGCGGCCGAGGAAAAGCCCCGCCTTGACCGGATCGACGTGGGAGAGGCCGGTGAGGTAGCAGACGACCGAGCTGACCGAGGAGCCGCGTCCGCGTCCCGGGGGAAGCAGCGCTCGGGCGGCGGAGGCCCCACGGACCTCGACCGCGACCTCGCGCGCCAGTTCGAGGAGGTCGCGATGGAGGAGGAAGAAGCCGGAGAGTCGAAGCCCCGAGATCACCCGCAGCTCCTCTTCCAACCGCCTGGCTGCCTCGCCGTATTCGGGGGTGCCGCGGTAGCGCTCGTCGAAGCGGGCGGCGCAGACCTCGCTGAGCTTGCGGTCGGCGTCGGGGTCCTCGGATCCGGGGTAGCGGTAGCCGAGGTCCCGGGTGAGGTCGAAGCCGGCGCAGCGCTCGGCCAGGCGCTCGGTCTCGGCGACGGCCTCCGGGTGCTCGGTGAAGCGGCGGGCCATACGCTCGGGGGAGGCGAGGAAGGCGGCGCCGTTGCCACGGCGGTCGGGCTCGGTCGACTCGAGCGTTCCCAGCAGGCGAGTAGCGACCAGGGCGTCCTGAAGGGGGGCGCGGCTGCGGTGGTGATAGTGGACGTTGCCGGTGGCGAC
>JBPCOO010000142.1:0-5428 GCA_051000155.1 Solirubrobacterales bacterium
GGTGGTCGAGCGCGATCGCGCGGTGGCCGGCACGGGTGGCGTCGCGGATGAAGCGGCGGTAGAGGTAGCCCCAGGTGGGGTTGCCGTGGACCATCACGATCGGCTTGCCCTCGCGCGGGCCCTCGTCGACGTAGTGCATGCGGCCATCGGGCGTGTCGAACCAGCGCGGCTCGTACGGCCAGGTGCCGCCGAAGGTCCAGTCGATCTCAGTCATTCACCCTCCTTGATTCGGGGGACGGGGCGCCACGCTATCCAAAGGATGTCGCCGACGAGATTGCTCGAGCGACGATTTCCTTCCGGCAACCGGCATCTTCTCGTCGTTCGGCCCGCGGGGGCGGTCAGGGCAGGTCCAGGAACTCGTTCGCGCTCGAGTAGGAGAGACCGGGTTCGGGGCCGCCCTCGAGCGCGAAGATACGCCGGCCGTGAAGAATCGCCCCGAGGCCGTGGCGGGGAGTCGCCATCGGCGGTAGGCCTCCCCAGCGGTCCCGCTTGGTGTCGTAGGACTCGACCGCCCCGATCGTCTCGTCCCCCTCACCAAGCTGCTCGCCGCCGAGCACGACCACCCTCCCCCTGCCGGCGACGGCGGCGTGCCCGCTGCGGGGGACCTCGAGCGAGGCGAGCTGCTCCCAGCGTCGCTTGCGCGGGTTGTAGCGCTCGACTGAGGCGACGTTGCCGCTCTCCGCCCGACCGCCGGTGACATAGAGCTTTCCCCGCAACGCCGCCGCACCGACGTGGTCGCGGGCGAGCTTCATCGGGGGGCCCTTGCGCCAGCGATTCTTCCCGGGAAGGTAGACCTCGAGCTCGTCGCGGTCGCGGATCTCATCCACCCCACCCGCCGCGTACAGCTTGCCGCCGACCGCCTCGAACCCCATCGCGAGCCGGTCGATGCGCGAGTCGGCCAGTCGCTTCCATCGATCGGTGCGCGGGTTGTAGCGATAAAGCCGGGAGGTGGGGGCCTTGGGCTTGGTGTCGGTACGGGTTCCGCCGTAGACGTAGAGCTTGCCGCCGAGCGCCGCCACGCCCGGGTGGTGGACGGAGATCGGGAGCGGGGCGAGCTCTCGCCAGCGATCGCTACCGATGTCGTAGCGGACCATCCGGCCGGTGGCGCCGCCGGTGGAAACGAAGCCGCCGACGACGTAGACCGAGCCACCGATACGCGCGGCGCGGACCTCGGTCCGCCGCAAAGGCGAGGGTGCCCCGGCGCGCCAGCGCTCGGTCGCGACCCCCTCGCCGGGCGGACCGCCGGAGCCGCCGCCGAGAGCGATCGCGAGGCCGACCGCGACCCCGCTGGCGGCAAAGACCACGGCCGCCAGGAGGACCCTCGGAGCGAGCGAGCGCACCATCACCGCGCCTCGCGCTGATCGCGCGCACGCCCGATGCCCGCCTCGCCCGCACGCTCATACCCCGGACACTCCCGCACCGGGATCCTCGGATAGCGGGGGAAGCGCGGGTCCTCCTTGGAGCGACGGCAGAGCGAGAAGCGGGACCCGCGGGTGTTCGGCACCACCTGCTGGTGAGCACAGCTATCGCAAAGCCCGGCGCCGATTGCCTCCACGCGGTCGATGATAGAGCGGTGCGTAGGGTCTTCGCTCTACTTCATTTTATATAGTGAGGGCGCCCGATGACCACGTTCAAGCGCCTCCTCTCCTTCCTCCGTCCCTACAAGCGACCCCTGATCGGCTCGCTGCTCCTGGCCTGGGCGGCGATGGGGATGACCGTGCTGATCCCCTACCTGGTCGGCAACGCGATCGATGCGATCCGCGATGGCGACCAACCCGAGATCCTGCCGCTGGTGCTGGCCATCGGGGGCGCCGGCATCCTCCGCCTCGGCCTCACCTTCTTTCGCCGCGTGATCGCCGGCAAGGTATCCCTCGGGGTCGAATACGACCTCCGTGGGCGAATCTACCGGCACCTGCAGGAGCTGGAGCTGGGCTTCTTCGACAACCAGCAGACCGGGCAACTCATGAGCCGCGCGACCGTAGATCTGCAGTCGATCCGCTTCTTTTTGGGATACGGGTTGATCTTCATCACCCAGAGCGCGCTGACGCTGCTTTTGGCGAGCGCGGTGATGGTGGCGATCAAGCCCTCGCTGGCGGCGCTGGCGCTGGCGCCGGTGCCCTTGGTGATCTACACCGCCGCCCGCTACAACCGCCGCTCGCGCCCCGCGCTCCAGGAGGTCCAGCAACGGATCGCCGAGCTGACCGCCGAGGCCGAGGAGAGCGTCTCGGGGGTGCGGGTGGTTAAGGCGTTCTCCCGCGAGCCTCACATGGTCGAGCGGTTCAGCGGGCGGATCACACGCTTGTTCGACCAGACGATCTACTCGACCCGCCTGCGCGCCTTCTACAACCCGCTGATCGGCTTTCTCCCGAGCCTCGGGCTGGCGGCGGTGCTCCTGGTCGGCGGACGCCAGGTGATCGGTGGGACCCTGACCCTGGGCGAGTTCACCGCCTTCTACACCTACGTGCTGATGCTGACCGGACCGATGAGGATGCTCGGTGTCGCGCTGAGCATGACCCAGCGGGCGATCGCCTCCGGCAACCGTTTCTTCGAGATCTTGGACCGCGAGCCGCTGATCGCGACCGCGCCGGGGGCGCCCCCGCTTCCCGACGGGCCGGGCTCGGTGGAGCTACGGGGGGTCGACCTCGCCTACGCGGCCTCGGAGGGTTCCGAGCCGGCCCTCGCGGGGATCGATCTTCGGGTCGATCCCGGCCGGGCGGTTGCGCTGGTTGGGCCCACCGGATCGGGAAAGACCAGCCTGGTCGGCCTGCTCGCGCGCCTCTACGACCCGAGCGGCGGGACCGTCGCCATCGACGGCACCGACATCAGCGAGGTCGACCTGCGCTCGCTCCGCGCCGAGATCGCCTTCGTCAGCGACGACAGCTTTCTCTTCAGCGCCTCGATCGCCGACAACATCGCCTACGCCAATCCGGGGGCGACCCCCTCGGAGATCGAGCTGGCGGCGCAGCGGGCGCAGGCGGCTTCGTTCATCGAGCGCCTGCCAGACGGTTATGAGACGGTCGTCGGCGAGCGCGGGCTGACGCTCTCGGGCGGCCAGCGGCAGCGGGTTGCGATCGCCCGGGCGCTGCTCGCCGACCCCCGAATCCTGATCCTTGACGACGCCCCCTCCTCGGTCGACGCGCGCACCGAGGCGCTGATCAAGGAGGGCCTGGAGGCGGCGCTCGCCGACAGGACGACCTTCATCGTCGCCCACCGGCTCTCGACCGTCTCGCTCGCCGACGAGGTGGTGGTGATGGACGCCGGCCGGATCGTCGACCGAGGCTCCCACGAGGAGCTACTGGAGCGCTGTGATCTGTACGCCGAGATCGCCGAGCACGGCCTCGCCGACACCAAGTACCTCCAGCACGACCTCGAGCAGCGGGAGGAGGTGGCGCGCCTATGAGCCGTCGCGGGAGCCGTGCGCGCAAGGCGATCCGGCCCGGGGGCGAGCCGGAGACGACCGAGGGACTCCAGGGCCTCGCCTACCTCGTCCGCGACCTCTGGGCGCTGATTCGCGGCGAGGACGACCGCGGACGCAAGGTCCGCTGGCTGGTCGGCCTGCTGAAGCCCTACCGGGTGCGGGTCGCGCTGATGTTCTGCGCGCTGATCGCCGCTACCGCGGCCGGCCTGGCGCCGCCCTATCTGGCCGGCAAGGCGGTCGACGACGGCATCACCGCGGGGGACGCGGGGGCGCTGAGCTTGATTGTGGCGGTCTTCCTCGCCACCTCGGTGATTCTCTGGGCGGCGACCTACGCCCAGACCTACCTCACCGGCTGGGTCGGCCAGCGCGCGCTCCAGGACCTTCGCGGACGGATCTACTCGCACCTGCAGGCGATGTCGATCGGCTTCTACACCCGCAACCGTCCCGGGGTGCTGATCTCGCGAATGACCAACGACGTCCAAGCGCTGGACACCCTGATCACCGACGGCATCGTCACCCTGTTCTCGAGCACCCTCAGCTTGGTCGGGGTGGTGGTGATCCTGCTGGTGCTGGACGTGCCCCTGGCACTGGTCACCTTCCTCACCTTTCCGCTGCTGGCGCTGGCAAGCATCATCTTCCGGATCACCTCCGCCGGCGCCTACCGCCTCACTCGCGAGAAGATCGCCGACATCAACGCCTACCTGCAGGAGTCGCTCAGCGGCGTCCGGGTGGTCCGGAGCTTCGGTCAGGAGCCGCGACACGTCAGCGAGCTGGACGCGTTGAACGAAGAGAACCGCAAGGTCAACCTGCGTACGGTCTATCTCAACGCCTCCTACTTCCCGGCGGTCGAGCTATTGAGCGCGATCGGCACCGCGGCGATCCTCCTCTACGGCGGCTCGCGGGTGATCGACGACGTGATCACCATCGGCCTCTTGATCACTTTCGTCGGCTATCTCCAGACCTTCTTCGACCCGATTCAGCAGATCAGCCAGCTCTACACCACCTACCAGTCGGGAATGGCGGCGCTCGACAAGATCTTCGATCTGCTCGACACACGCCCGGATACCACTGATGCCCCGGATGCGATCGATCCGGGCGAGATCATCGGAGAGATCAAGCTGGAGGGCGTCTGGTTCAGCTACTCCGAGGACAACCGGCTGGCGCTCGCCTCCCAGCCGACGGCGCTGCCATCGGACCCCGACGCTCCCGAGCCCGCACCGGGGTGGGCGCTGGAGGACATCGATCTGACCATCCTGCCGGGCCAGACGGTCGCGCTAGTGGGAGAGACCGGCGCCGGCAAGTCGACGCTGGCGAAGCTGGTGGCCCGCTTCTACGACCCCCAGGAGGGAAGGGTCTCGATCGACGGCCACGACCTGCGCAAGCTGCGGGCGGACGCACTCCGGAGCCAGCTCGGGATAGTGCCGCAGGAGGGCTTCCTTTTCAGCGGCACCGTCCGCGAGAACGTCGCCTTCGGACGACCGGATGCCTCCGAGGAGGAGATCGCGGCGGCCCTGGAGGCGGTCGGGGCCAGCGAGCTGATCGATGGCTTGCCGAAGGGTCTGGACAGCGAGGTCGGCGAGCGCGGATCGCAGCTCTCGGCCGGAGTGCGCCAACTGATCGCCTTCGCGCGGGCGCTCCTGGCCGAGCCGCGGATCCTGATCCTCGACGAGGCGACCGCCAACGTTGACGTCCGCACCGAGCGGCGGATCGAGCAAGGGCTACGGCGGTTGCTGGCGGGGCGGAGCGCGATCGTGATCGCCTACCGGCTCTCGACCATCCGCGATGCCGCCCGGATCGTCGTCCTCGACGGCGGGCGGGTGGCCGAGAGTGGCACCCACGAGGAGCTGATCGACGCGGGTGGCGCCTACGCGCGGCTGTACGGAAGCTGGTCGGAGGGCGCCGTAGCCTGAGCCTCCGGGGGCCGAGGCCGGGCCGTAGCGGGGCACCGGTATCCGGCGGGGGATGGGCCCGCTGGCCGAGCGGCGAGGTCGCGAGCAGCCCAGCCGCTCA
>JBPCOO010000175.1:0-5002 GCA_051000155.1 Solirubrobacterales bacterium
TGATCGGGGTGCCGGACGAGGAGGCCGGGGAGATCCCGAAGGGCTTCGTCGTCATCGCCGAGGGCCAGGAGATCAGCGACGAGGAGATCATGGACTACGTCGCCGAGCAGGTTTCCCCGCAGAAGAAACTGCGCCAGCTCGAACGGCTCGACGAGATCCCGAAGTCGGCTTCCGGCAAGATCCTGCGCAAGGAGCTTCGCGACGGATGAGGCCGGGGCGAGGAGGGCACGCCTCGCATGACTACGACTGGGCCATAGTCGGCTCGGGCTTCGGCGGCTCCGTCTCGGCCCTGCGGCTGGCCGAGCGCGGCTACCGGGTGGCCGTGATCGAGCAGGGCAAGCGCTACGCCGACTCGGACTTCGCCTCCGACTCCCGCGAGCTGGGAAAGGTCTGGTGGGCTCCAGCGATCGGCATGCGCGGGATCATGAAGCTGACCCCGTTTCGCCATGTGACGGTGATCAGCGGCGTCGGCGTGGGAGGCGGCAGCCTCGTTTACGCCAACACCCTTTATGTCCCCCACTCCGATGACTTCTACCGTCATCCCGGATGGGATCGCCTCGGGGACTGGCGCGCGGAGCTGGCTCCCCATTACGAGACCGCCCGGCGCATGCTCGGAGTGACCGACTGCGTCGCCGCCGGAGCATCGGAGCAAGTGATGCGGGGGGTCGCCGACGACCTCGGCGTGGCCGAGGGCTTCCGCAACACCCCCGTCGGGGTCTACTTCGGCGAGCCGGGGAGGACCGTCGCCGACCCCTACTTCGACGGAGCCGGGCCGGAGCGCACCGGCTGCGTCCGCTGCGGCAAGTGTCTGCTGGGCTGCCGCTACGGAGCCAAGAACACGCTGGTCAAGAACTACCTCTACCTCGCCGAGCGGGAAGGTGCGCGGGTGATCGACTCCCAGCGGGTGGTGGACCTGCGGCCCCTCGGGGGCGGCTCGAGAGGCTGGGAGCTGAGCTGCCGCCGGACGGGGCTGAGCCCGTCTCGGCGGCGAACGGTCACCGCCGGTCGGGTGGTGCTCGCCGGGGGAGCCCTCGGCACCAACCAGCTTCTGCGCGCCTGCCGGGACCGCGGCTCGCTGCCGAGGATCTCGGATCGCCTCGGGGATCTCGTCCGGACCAACAGCGAGACGATCACCGCCGCCACCTCCGAGCGCGAGGGCGCCGACTACCGAGGTGAGGTCGCTATCACCGCCTCGGTCTTTCCCGACGGCCACACCCATTTCACCAACAACACCTACGGGGACGGGGGCGACCTGGTCGGGCTCAACTTCGGGCCGCTGACCAACGGCGCCCCGCCGCTGCGGCGAGCGGCCTCGGCGCTGGGAGCAGTGGCGCGGCACCCGAGGCGGTGGCTCGATCCCCGCCGACTCCGGGGCTACTCCCGCCGGACGATCATCTTCACCGTGATGCAATCGACCGACACCGCGCTGCGGTTCCGCGCCCGGCGGGGGCCGCTTCGCCTGCTCGGACCGCTGGAGACCGAGCTCAGCACGGGCGAGCCGCCGGAGAGCTTCATCCCGATCGCCAACGAGGTCGCCTCGCGCGCCGCCGAGCGTATGGGTGGCTACCCGCAGAGCTCGCTGGCGGAGTCGCTGCTGGGGACTCCCGGGACGGCGCACCTGCTCGGAGGAGCGGTGATCGGCGGCTCACCGGCGGAGGGCGTGGTCGATCCCGACCATCGGGTCTTCGGTTACGAGAACCTGATGATCTGTGACGGCTCCGCGGTTCCCGCCAACCCGGGCGTCAACCCCTCCCTGACGATCACCGCCATGGCCGAGCGGGCAATGTCCAAGGTTCCGGATGCGGCCGGCGGGGCGTAGCCGCCCCGGTCGGGGAGGGAATCGGCACCGAACCTGCCTGCAGCCGTAGGATCGCCCGTGGATGGGGTCATGGGCTTCTCGCTGAACCTGCTGCTGATTCCGGTGATCGCCGGGATCGTCGGCTACGGCACCAACTGGGTTGCGGTGAAGATGCTGTTCTACCCGGTCACCTTCTGGGGCTTCCGCATCCCCGGCCTCGGCATCCTCAATTCGTACCTGCCGCGCAAGATTCGGGCCATCCCCGGGGTCGCCCACGGCGGCATCGGCTGGCAGGGAATCATCCCCTCCCGCGCGGCGAAGATGGGCTCGATCGCGGTCGACAAGGGGATCGCCAAGCTCGGCAGCCCGTCGGAGTTCTACAAGCGGCTCGAGCCCGACAAGATCGCCGAGCACATCGTCGCCAGCTCCGGGGATGAGATCTGGGAGCTGACCGAGCAGATCCTCCAGCGGGAGCACCCGGGTCTCTGGCGCGATCTCCCTCCGCAGATGAAGGCGGCCGTACGGCAGCGGATGGAAGCAACCCTGCCGGAGCTGGTGCACGAGATCACCGATGACATCGGCGACAACATCGAGCATCTGATGGACATCAAGCTAATGGTGATCCGGCGGATCGAGGAGAACCCCGCGATCGCCAACAGGATCTTCTTGGACGTCGGCGAGCGCGAAATGAAGTTCATCATCAACTCCGGCCTGCTGTTCGGCTTCCTGCTGGGATTGCCGCAGGTGCCCCTGTTCGCGGTCGCCAACTACTGGTGGATCCTGCCGATCGGCGGCGTCCTCATCGGCTACCTCACCAACAAGATCGCGCTGACGATCATCTTCGAGCCGGTGGTGCCAAAGAAGATTGGCCCGTTCACGATCCAGGGGTTGTTCCTGCGACGCCAGCCCGAGGTCGCGAGCGTCTACGCCGAGATCATCGCCGAGGACGTGGTCAACCTCGAGAACATCGGTAACGAGCTGATGCACGGACGCCAATCCGACCGCACCCGGAAGCTGATCGCCGACCGTCTGCGGCCCTCGATCGACCGGGCGGCCGGAGTCGCCGGCCCGGCGGTGCGGATCGCCATCGGCACCACCGAGTACGACCGCATCCGTGACTCGCTCGCGGTCGAAGCGATCGACCAGACGATGGACCCGCTCTCCGACCCCGAGTTCAACGCGCGGCAGAGCGAGGAGGTGAAAGCCCTGCTGGAGGAGAGGATGCAGTCGATGCCGCCGGAGGACTTCTCGGAGTTGTTGCGGACGGCGATGGAGGAGGACGAGTGGATGCTGATCATGTTGGGCTCGGTGCTGGGCTTCCTCGCCGGCGTTGCGCAGATAGCCTTGATCTTCTGAGTAGCCGATGTCGACCGATCGACCCGAACAGACCGAGACCGAGATGGATCTACCCTCGTTGAACGCCATCCCCGGACTCGCCCGGCTCGCGGCTGGGGCCTGGTGGCACGGCGCCACCTGGGGTGTTGGGACCGCTCTGGGAGCGACCAAGCGCGTCGCCGAGGCGGCCACCTCGGGGGAGTCGGCGAACCAGTTGCTCGAAGAGATCCGGGACGAGACCCTCGGCAGCCTCCGCCGGGCGCTGGTCGTGGTCGAGGACGGCGGCGCTCCCGAGACCGCCACCGACGCCTTCCGGGCCTATACCGAGGGAGCCCGCACGGACAAGCGCAAGCGAACCAGCGCCGAGAGCCTCCGGGCCCGAGGGGCGGAGCTGCTGGAACGCGCGGCCGAGGTCAGCGACGGTGACGTCGCCGTCCACCCTGGGTTCGACCGCATCGTCGACCAGCTCGCGCCGGACGAGGCCCGCGTGCTGAAGCTGCTCGCCAACGACGGAGCTCAGCCGATCGTCTACATCAACAAGGCGGGGCCGATGGGAATCGGCGCGCGCACGGTCGCCCGACGGCTATCACTGATCGGTCGGGAGGCGGGCTGCCTGCACCCCGAGCTGCTTCCGGCATATCTAGACAACCTGGTCCGGCTGGGTCTCGCATCGATCCGCCAGGAGCCCGTCGGGGATGAACGCGAGTACCAGGTGGTCGAGGCGCAGCCCGAGGTGGTCGAGGCGATGGACTCGGTTGGCGGCGGGCCCCTGTTCAGCGCTCAGTCGGCCCGCAAGAGCGTCCACATCACCGAGTTCGGCAAAGCCTTCTGTCAGGTTTGCTTTCCCCCGAGCCACCTGACCGGAAAGTTCAAGGTGATCGAGATAGATCCCGTCGAGGAGATCCTCCCGCCCGAGATGGAGCCAGAGGCCAGGGGGCCGGACGAGGCAGTCTGAGCGGTCCGGCAGGTAAGCCGGCGGCCGAAGCGAATAAAGTGGCGATCGGCACCATGTCACCGGCCCCGACAACCCTCCTGGGAGGCGCGCTCCGCACCGCGGGCTCGGCGGCGACGCTGCCGTTGCGGCTCCGTTCGGGCCGACTGGCTGCCGGGCCACGACTCGCCACCGGCGCCGCCGATGATGGTTACTTCCCCCGGGCCTCGGTTCTGCGGCGGGTCCAGGGAGAGCGGTCGGTCGGGCTGCTGTACGGGCAGCGGGCTCTTTTGATCGGCGCGCTCGATCCGCGCAACTACGTCGGTACCGCCCTCCACTCCCGCTACCGCGATCGACCGTTCAAGCGGCTTGCGGCCACCGGGAAGATGTTCGAGACGATCTTCTTCGGCTCTCGAGCCGAGGCTGATCGAGTGTTGGCGGTGGTGGAGCGGATGCATTCGGGGGTCGAGGGTGCCCTGCCCGAAGACGCCGGACCGCACCCTGCCGGGACCCGCTACTCGGCCTTCGACCCCGAGTTGATGCTGTGGACGATCGGAGTGGCGGCGGAGTCGGCGGCGTTCTTCTACGAGCGGCTGGTGAGGCGGATGGACGAGGAGGAGAAGGACCGGTTTTGGGCGGACTGGGTCCGCTTCGGCGAGCTGTTCGGGATGCCCGCCGAGGTGGCGCCGGTCGGCTGGGAGGGCTTCCGGACCTGGTTCGAGGAGCGGCTGGCGAGCGAGGAGATGCACCTCACCCCGGAGGCCAAGCGGGTCGGCTTCGGCGTCGCCTTCCGGATCCCCTTCTCCACCGCCCGGGCCCCGCTCAAGGAGGCCCATGATCTGATCATGCTGGGAAGCCTGCCGCCGCGGGTGCGCGAGCTCTACAGCCTCCCCTGGGACGGGGTGCGGGAGCTTGCCTACCAAGCCGCGGTCGAGGCG
>JBPCOO010000191.1:0-3689 GCA_051000155.1 Solirubrobacterales bacterium
CTCCCCGCCACGTTCCCAACGAGGTGGTCGCGATCGAGGAGGTTCCGCGCACCCTCTCGGGGAAAGCGCTGGAGATCCCGGTCAAGCGGATCCTGATGGGAACGCCGCCCGAGCGAGCCGCCAGCCGCGAGTCGCTCGCCAACCCCGGGGCGCTCGACTTCTTCATCGAGCGAGCCGCTCGGTGAGCGGGAGCTTGGCAACCCCCGGAGGGGCCGTCCGAGTTGTGATCTTGGCCGCGCTGACGTTCCTACTCGCCGCCCCCGGGGCTCGGGCCGCCGGGCCCGAGCGCCCACCGAGCTTCCTCCACATCCTCACCGACGATCAGACGCTCGACAGCCTCCCCTACATGCCGCAGACCATGCGCCTGCTCGGCAAGCGCGGCACCCGCTTCGACAACCACCACGCAGTTCAGCCGCTCTGCTGCCCCGCCCGGGCGAGCTTCCTCAGCGGCCAGTACCCCCACAACCACCACGTCCTCAACAACCTCGGCCCCGATGGCTACGCCGCCTTCGATTTCAGCCGCACCCTCTACACCGCGCTCGATGCCGCCGGCTACCGCACCGGCTGGGTCGGCAAGGTGATGAACGTCAACCCCGACCAGGGGATCGAGCCCGAGCCCGGCTTCGACGATTGGTTCATGCCGCTCGCCGGCTCGCAGATCGAGATGTTCGACTTCGCCGTCAGCGACAACGGCTGGCGAAGGGAGTTCTCCGGCCGCCACCAGAACCTCGTCTACACCGAGCGCGCGAAGGAGTTCATCGAAGAAGCCGGCCGCGAACCGTTCATGCTGACGCTGGCGCTCACCAGCCCGCATTGGAGCCCCTGCTCCGGAACGGCCAAGGATCGCTGTCCACCGGCACCGGCGCCCCGGGACCTCGACAGCCTCCCGGAAGCCGAGTTCCCGCTGGCCGACGCGCATTCCTTCGACCCGGCCGAGAGGGTCGAAGCGGACCGCTGGTGGCAGGGAGAGGTCGAGTCGCTTCAGTCGGTCGATCGGACCGTCAGCTCGCTGATAGCTCAACTTCGACGCGCCGGCCGCCTGGACGACACCTACGTCGTCTTTCAATCCGACAACGGCCTCCTCCACGGCGAGCACGGCTTCTTTGACAAGAATCTCCCCTGGGATCGGTCGGTGCGGGTGCCGATGCTCATCCGCGGTCCCGGCTTCGAACGCGGTGCCGTCCGCACTGATCTGACCGCCAACGTCGACGTCCCCGCGACCATCCTGGCCCGGGCCGGAGTCACGCCTCCGCTACCGCTCGACGGGCACTCGCTGCTCGGCGAGCGGGATCGTCGTTTCCTCCTGCTGGAAAAGCCCGTCGAGGGTACAGCCCTCGGGTTCGCCGCCTGGCAGCAGATCAAGACGCGGCGCGGCTGGACCTACTGGCGCCGGCGAGACGGCAGCGGCAAACGCCACCTCTACCACCTACCCACCGACCCCAACCAGCTCCGCAATCGCTACCGCCGCGAGCCGAAGCTGGCCCGGCGACTGGAGCGGAAGCTACGCGGGGCGCGCGATTGCGCGGCTCCCTGTCCGTAGGGGTAAGGTCGCAGGGAAGTTCGAGGATCGCCGCCCACCGGGACCGGGCAACCTCAAAACGGCAGCAACGACCCCAGGAGAGCACCAGAATGAGCGAGAAGCCCCGCACCGACCAGCACGGCACCCCGGCCCCCAACAACAGCCACTCGGAGACGCTGGGGGAACGCGGCCCGATCCTGATGGGGGACCGGTACCTGTTCGAGAAGATGCAGAACTTCAACCGGGAGCGGGTCCCCGAGCGAGTCGTCCACGCCAAGGGCTCGGGTGCGCACGGCTACTTCGAGGCAACCGAGGACGTCAGCAAGTGGTGCAGGGCCGACTTCCTCCAGCAGGGCAAGAAGACCGACGTCTTCGCTCGCTTCTCGACCGTCGCCGGGGAGCAGGGATCCCCGGATACCTGGCGCGATCCGCGGGGCTTCGCGCTGAAGTTCTACACCCAGCAGGGCAACTACGACATGGTCGGCAACAACACGCCGGTGTTCTTCGTCCGCGACCCGCTCAAGTTCTCGGATTTCATCCACTCGCAGAAGCGCAACACCCAGACGGGCCTGCGTGATCACACCTGGATGTGGGATTTCTGGTCGCTCAGCCCCGAGTCGCTACACCAGGTCGTCTGGCTGCTCGCCGATCGCGGCATTCCCAAGAGCTTCCGCCACATGAACGGCTACTCCTCCCACACCTACCGCTGGGTCAACGAGGCCGGCGAGGCGTCCTGGGTCAAGTACCACTTCAAGACGGATCAGGGAATCGAGTGGCTCTCCGACGAGAAGGCGGGCGAGCTGGCCGGCTTCCACCCCGACTACCACCGCCACGACCTCTTCGACGCAATCGACCGCGGAGACCATCCGAGCTGGACGCTCAAGGTGCAGGTGATGCCGGAGGCCGAGGCGGCCGACTACCGCTTCAACCCGTTCGATCTGACCAAGGTCTGGCCGCACTCCGACTATCCCACCCACGAGGTCGGCAAGCTGGTACTCAACCGCAACCCGGAGAACTTCTTCGCCGAGACTGAGCAGTCGGCGTTCGAGCCGGGGAACATGGTTCCGGGGATCGAGCCGTCACCGGACAAGATGCTTCAGAACCGGCTGATTAGCTACGCCGACACCCACCGGCACCGGATCGGCTCGAACTACCCACGGCTGCCAATCAACTGCCCGATCCACGAGTCGAACGATCCGCACAACCGCGACGGCCACCTACGGGCCGACGGCAACCACGGTGGGCGTCCGAACTACCAGCCGAACAGCTTCGACGATCCGCCGGCCGACGGCAGCTTCGACGAGTCGCCGGTGGAGTACTCGGGCGCGACCGGTCGCTACGACTACGACGCCCATCCCGAGGACTCCGACTCGGTCCAGGCGACGATGTTCTGGGAGATGATCGGCTCGGACGCGCAGGATCGCCTCGTCGACAACGTCGCCGGCCACCTCGGAAACGTCACCGATGAGGGCGTCCGCAAGCGCTCGCTCGACTACCTGCGGATGGCAAGCGACGAGCTCGCCGACCGAGTCGCCGAGGGGATCGGCGCGAGCGAGCCCGTGGCGGGCGAGTAGCCGCTCGACGCTGAGCGCCGGTCGCGGCGATGAGGAAGTCAGCGCCGGGGCCCGGCGCCGGGGGCCCTCATTCGCCGGGGCCGAGCGGCATCGTCGCCAAGAGCAGTGGCGAGCCGTGGTCAGGGTCGTCCTGGTCACAGCAGAAGAGCATGTCGACGACGCCGGTGTCGATGGTGGCATGGACGCCCTCGACCTTCCAGCGACGGTCGATCGTGCGCAGGCGGCGGACCGAGCCGTCGGCTTCGATCACCCCAACGACCGAGCCCTCAATCTCGTCCTCGCCCTCGGCGGGATCGTCGCGCTCGGCCGAGGCGGTGAAGACGACCCGCCCGTCGGGCATCGGCGCCCCGTCGGAGAAGTAGATCGGGACGCCGTTCAGCTCGCCGAGCTCGTAGGGCTGGACATCGAGAACCTCGTGCGGGTCGATCTCCAGATCCGAGTGGAGCGAGCGCTCGACCTGTTCGAGTGAAAGATCGCAGACGGCGTTGGCGCCCCCCTTGTTGCCGCGGTTGAGCAGGCGCAGGCGGTCCCCGATCACGGCTGCCCCCTCGATGTTGATCTCACCCAGCTCGGAGCGGAGCAGCTCGTAGGCGGGG
>JBPCOO010000220.1:0-7971 GCA_051000155.1 Solirubrobacterales bacterium
CGCCCCCGCTGCTTCCGCTTCCGCTTCCGCTTGTTCTCCCGCCGACCCGACCGATCGTCCTCATCCTCGGTCGCATCCCGGCCGCTGCCCTCAAAGTCCTCGGGTCGTGCCAGCTCCTCCTCCGGCGGCGGGGAGGCGCCGCCGAAGCGCTCGGTGTCGCGCTCGTCCCAGGGAACGGCGACCCCCGCGCCCCACGCCGGCGGCTGATCCCCGGGCCAGCGGCCACCGGCGACCAGCGCCACGTGCAGAAGGAAGAAGAGCGTGCCGAGCAGGCCGATGGGGCTACCGACGAAGCTGCCGAGGAAAAGGAACGCACCGAACGCCATCCCCAGGGTGCCCCAGAAACGGGTGAGGAGGCCAGTGCGCATCCCCCACAGCGCCGAGTAAACGGTGCCGAAGACGATCGAGAGGATTCCGGCAAAGCCGATCCCGGTCGAGATCTGGACCAGGGTGCTGTTGGCGAACAGCTCCTCGGCTCGATCCTCCCCCGCCGTCCCGGAGATCGGGGTCCCGGCGACGAAGTCTTGGGCGACCTGATCGACGCCGATCGCGGTGATCACCTGAGCGATCGCGAACACCGGCGGGCCGATCATCACCAACAGCCGGAACCGGTCCATTCGTCCGCCGGTGCGGGCGGCCGCGGCGTCGAACAAGAGGAGTAGTGGGACTACCAACAGCGCCTGGCCGACCGCACCGATCGCCGCTCCCGCGATCGTCTGGCTCGACTCCATTGCCCGCGCGACCAGCCGCTCGACGCTGTCGGATGCATCGCCGAGGGCGGCGACCGCGAGTGCCTGGCCCGCCACGATCAAGATCGAGGCGGCGATCACCGCCGCCAGCGCGACCCTGGCCCGGCGCGCCTCTACTTCGGTTTTCGCTTCGCCGCTCATCGCTGCGCTGGCCCTTCGATTGCGTCCCAGGTCATCGGAGCGGCGTATCTTAGGTGCGTGGAGCATTTCGCCGTCAGCGCCGTCGGCCGGGACCGACCGGGGATCGTCGCCGCGCTCACCGGCGCCCTGCTCGAGATCGACGGCAACATCGAGGATTCCCGGATGGCGATCCTGGGCGGGAACTTCGCGGTGATGCTGGTGGTCTCGATCCCCGACGACCGTCGGCAGGAGGAGCTCGAGCGGCTGCTGCAGGCGGCCGCGAGCGAGGTCGGGCTCGACGCCATCGCGGTCAGCCCGGTGGCGGAGGCGGGGGCGAGCGTCGGACCCACCCACATCGTCAGCGTCTACGGCTCCGATCACCCCGGAATCATCCACGCCGCCGCCACCAGGCTCGCCGCCGCCGGGGCCAACATCACCGACCTCCAAACTAAGCTGATCGAGGCCGGCGACGAGCCGATCTACGTCCTCCTGCTGGAGATCCAGCTCGACCCGCACTCGGTCGCCGCGGTCACCGAGGCGCTCGAGCGGGTCCGCGAGGAGGCCGGGGTGGATGTGGCCGTAAATCCGATCGAGGCCGAGGCTCTCTAGGGCCCTGCCTGAGTCGGCCGATGGCCGTTCGCGACGTCCTCCTCTATCCCGACCGGCGGCTGAAGCAGGTCTGTCCACCCGCCCAACCCGGCGAGGTCGAACGGGTGTCCGGAGACCTGGTGGAGACGATGCGGAGCTTCGGCCATTGCTCCGGGATCGCCGCACCCCAGGTGGCCGAGATGACCCGGATCGCCGTGGTCGACGCCTCCGCCAACCCCAAGATCACCGACTCCCACGGGTTGCTGGTGCTGGTCAACCCGGTGGTGGTCGCCGCCGACGGCGCTGAGGTCGCCCGCGAGGGCTGCCTCTCGCTTCCCGAGCTGACCGCCAACGTCCGCCGCGCGACCGAGATCCGGGTGAGCCACTCCGGGGGAGAGGTCGTCGAGGCTCACGGATTCGAGGCGCGCTGCATCCTCCACGAGATCGACCACCTCGACGGCATTCTCTTCCTTGATCGGGTCAGCTCGATCGTCGACGACCTCTTCCACCGCAAGCGCTACCGCTGAGAGGGCAGGGGCCGGCGGCCTCGCCGGCGCAATCGTTACTCCGCAGTGCCCTCGCCGGCGCGCGATTCCAGCTCGGTCCCCGGCTCAACCCTCTCGGCCTCCCCCGGCAGCCGGCGCCGCCCGGCTCCGGGCTCGACCGGATAGAACTCGTGGTCGGTGGGCTCGGCGATCCGGCTGATCCGCTCGCCGACGCCGAGGACTACGTCAAGCAGCGGGGCCGCCAGCCCGATCGCCGCCTCGAAGCGGTTGCGCATCGCCTCCTGCTCGGGTGTCAGCTTCGCCATCGGTGCAACCGTAGATGAGGTTGGGTGCGCGGCGCCCGGCGCGATCCGGACCACTCGCCCAATTGCGTAGGCTGGCGATCGTGAGCGCCACCTCCCAGACCGGGCCGATCGTCGTCTACGCGGCTACCGGCTACACCGGCACGCTGATCAGCGAGGAGCTGGTCCGCCGGGGAGCCGCCTTCACCATCGCCGGTCGCAGCCGCGAGAAGCTCGAGCGCCTCGCCGACTCCCTCGACGCCTCTCCCGGGGTCGCGGCTGTCAGCAACGACGACCCGGCCGGCCTTCGCAACCTCTTCGCCGATGCCGGCGCGGTGATCACCTGTGCCGGCCCCTTCTGCAAGCACGGCACGCCGGTGGTCGAGGCGGCCGCGGAGGTCGGAGCCCACTACCTCGACACCGCCGGCGAGCAACCGTTCATCGCCTCCTGCTTCGACCGCCACGACGAGGCGGCGAAGGCCTCGGGGGCGGCGCTGGTAAGCGGCATGGGCTTCGACTACGCGCCGGGGGACATGCTCGCGGCGCTTACCGCCGAGGGGATGGGGAGGCTCGACGAGCTGACCGTCGCCTACGCCGTCAGCGGCTTCACCCCCACCCGCGGTACCGCGCTCTCGGCGATCGACATGGTCAGCGACGGCGGGGTCGAGTGGGTCGCCGGCCACTACCGGCAGGCGCCGCGCAACGCCTCCCGCGGGCACTTCCCCTTCCCCGAGCCGATCGGCGAGCGGCGGGTCGGCCGCTATCCGGCGGGCGAGCAGATCACGGTTCCCCGCCACGTCGAGGTCAAGCAGGTGCGGACCCTGATCGACATCAAGGGCCTGCTGGGAGGGCTTCCCACGGGTCCGCTGGGGGGAACGCTGATGACCGCTAGCGGCCTGCTGATGGATACCCCCCTGGCCACCATCTCCCGCAAGATCGTCGAGCGGCTTCCCGAAGGTCCCAGCCCCGAGAACCGCGAGCAAGCTCGCTACACGCTGGTCTGCGACGTCCGCGGGCCGCAGGGCAGACGACGAGGCATCCTCCGGGGCGCCGACATCTACGGGATCACGGCCAAGACCACGACCGAAGGCGCGCTGCGGATGGCGAGCGAGGGCTTCGAGCGGAGCGGGGCCCTGGCACCCGCCGAAGCCTTCGACCCCGCCGAGTTCCTCGAGGCACTGGCGCCCGCCGGCATCAGCTACGAGCTCGGCCCGACGAGCTGAGATGCGCGACGCCGAAGACGAGCGCGCCCGCTACCCCTGCCCTGCCTGCGGCCAACCGCTGTTCGGCTGGACCGCGGGCAGCCACCCGCTCGACGGCTCGAAGATAGTCATGGACCACTGCGAGAGCTGCGGGCTGGTGGTCACCCGCGGACGTTCTTCCCCCGACCTCGACTCCGAGCTGCCGAGGTTGGAGGGCGGCTCGACCCTGCTCGCCAACCAGCGCAGCTTCGCCGCCGGCGTCGGCGCCGCCCAGTGGGCGCGGCTCCGACCCGACGAGCACCGCCTCCACATGACCCCACGGGCGGCGGAGCTGCTCTACGCCGGGCGTGACGAGGAGGTCGAGGTCGTCGGCACCCCGTTCAGCTTCGCCGCCTACCTCGGCATGCTCCAGACAATGATCAACGCCTTCACCCTGCGCGACAACTTCCTCACCAACGTCCGCCGCGGCCGGGTCCACCCTCAGACCTTGCGCAAGCGCCTCGCCTTCGCCCTGGACGCGATCGTCAGCCTGTTGGTGGTGATTCCACTGGCGATCGTGGCGCTGCCGACGGAGCTGGTGGGATCGGCGTTCGGGCGGGGCAACCTGATGGAGGTTCGGCGGAGCTGAGCGGAGGCCTATCGCCGGCTTGTTACCGGAGACAACCTCGAGCGCTTTCGCTCGGGAGATAGCTTGCAAGGCGCGGCGGCCGGCGGCTTCGAGATCGAGCTGGATCGAATCTTCGGCTGAGGGGCCCCGGTTAGCCTATGGCGCCCCCCGCGACCTGCCCTACCGATTCCAAAGTCGCTCGAGCGCCGGGAGCACGAGGAAGTTGGGCGTGAGTCGTCCGGCGATGGCGCCGACCCGGTTGATCTTGCCGGGGATCACCGCCCGCTTGCCCTGCTCGACCGCCTCGAGCGCGGCCTCGGCGATCTCCTCCGGTTCCATCAGCACGGCCTCGGGCGCATCCGACTCCATCTCCTCGACCCCCGCGACCTCGGCGAACTCGGTCTTGACCGGGCCCGGACAGACGGTGGTGACGGTGACGCCGCTGTCGCGCAGCTCGTGGTTGAGCGCCTCGCCCTGGTTGAGGACGAAGGCCTTGGTCCCGCCGTAGGTGGCGCTGCCCGGCATCGGCTGGAAGGCCGCGGTCGAGGCGATGTTGATCACCGCGCCCTCACCCTCGTCGACCATCGGCGGCAGGAAGCGTCCCAGCAGGTCGGTGACCGCCTCGACGTTCAGCCGGACCATCTTCACCTCCGAGGCGGTGTCGGCGCCGACGAAGTTGCCGTGGCTGCCGAAGCCGGCGTTGTTGACCAGGATCGCGACCCGACGGCCACCTTCGGCCACCTGCGCGGCGAGGTCGTCGCGCGCCTCCGGATCGGTGAGGTCGCAGGCAATCACCTCGGCGCGAACGGCGTGGGTGTCGGCCAGCTCCGTGGCGAGCCCCTGCAGGCGGTCCTCGCGCCGAGCGACGAGGATGACGCCGTGGCCGCGACGGGCGAGCAGCCGGGCGATCTCGGCGCCGATCCCCGAGGATGCACCGGTGATCAGGGCCGCGGACTTGGGTGTGGGCTGTGGGAGGGGCATAGCCAAGCAACCTACTCCACCCGCGAGGGCACGGGCTATTCGACCCGCCCGCCAGCGGTCGGTATCGTCTGAGGCATGGAAGGCGGCTTCGGACTATTCGGCGACCCCGACGAGTTTCGCGACCAACTCGGGCGGATGGCCGAGCAGATGCAGGGCGCCCAGGCCGTCTCCTTCGCCGACAGCGCGATCAACCTCGCGGTCGAGATGACCGTCGCCGCGATCAATCAGGTCGACCTCGAGGGCACCAGCGAGGAGCAGGCCAAGCAGGTCCGCGACGTGATCCGCCTGATCTTCCCCGAGGCCGTCACCCTGGTCTCCGAAGCGCGGCAAGGGCTCTCGTAGCCCGACGGTCAGCCTCACCGTCGTCGTCGGCCTCGACTCTGGACCGGCGGCCAGCGCACGATGGCTCCTAGCTCCAGCGCTCCTTCACATACGTATCGCCCTATCACCACACCAGGGGGATCGGCGCGAGCCTCCGCGTGCGTACCGGTGAACCCCGATGAAGAAACGATCGGATATGCCCCCGGTACCCGCAGCCGCTTTGGCAGGTCGAATCCACGCTGCAGAGTCAGCACCTCCCCCAGGGGTCACCTCCCGCCACTCACTCATCCTCATCCCCGGACACCGCACGCATCATCTCTTCGGCAACGTATCGACGTTCGCCGCGGGGGCCTGTCGCAGCCTCGGTGAGGATGCCTTGCTGCTCCATTCGGTCGAGTAGTCGGAGTGCGGTCGGGCGACTGACGCCCAGGCTGCGGACCACCGAGGGGCCGGTGGCGATCGGGTTGCGGCAGATCAGCTCCACCAGCGGCGCGGCGTTCGGACCGCCAACCTCCAGGGCGATCTCGCGATACCGCTCGCGGAGGTCGATGATCGCGCCGGCGCGCTCGACCGCGTCGACCGACTGCGTCCTGACCGCGGCGAGGAAGAGCTCGACCCAGGGGATCGGGTCCCCGCGCTCCCGGACCGCCTGCAGGCAGTCGTAGTAGGAGTCCCGGTTGCGCTCCAGGTACGCGCTGAGATAGAGCAGCGGGGCGTCTATCCGGCCGCGCGCTACCAGCAGGAAGACGAGCAGCAGGCGGCCGAGACGTCCGTTGCCGTCGAGGAAGGGATGGATCGTCTCGAACTGGGCGTGGAGCAGCGCGTTCTGGACCAGCAGCGGCATCTCGGGCTGCTCGTGAGCAAACTTCTCCCAGTCGCTGAGCAGAGCCGGTAGCTCCTCGGGTGGAGGCGGTACGAACGGGGCGGAGTTGATCGTCGAGCCCGCCGGTCCGATCCAGTTGGGACTGCGCCGAAGCTCTCCCGGGCTGAGCTCCCGACCGCGAACGCCCGCGAGGAGGCTGCCATGCAGCTCGCAGATCAAACGGACGCTGATCGGCAGCTGGTCGAGCCGCGCGATCCCCGCCCGCATCGCCTCCATGTAGTTGAGGACCTCCTCGATGTCGGCGCTCGGCGCCTCCCCCGAGGCATCCGCCTCAAGGACCTCGGCCATGCTCGCCTGTGTCCCCTCGATGCGGGTTGACGAGAGCGCCTCACGCAGCAGGTAGGGGCGAATCAGCAGGTCGGGATTCGGCACCAGTCGACCGATGCCGGCCAGTTGACCGAGCGCCCCCTCCGCCTCGGCGAGAGCGCTGACGGTCGAGGCAGGAAGCTCAATCTGACGCGGAATCGGCTTGGGAAGGTAGGTGGTGTAGCCGTGCGGCCCAGGAAGACGGCGCGGGCTGCCGAACTCGGAGTCGGTGTAGCGATCGGCATCCACAGTTGCGAAATCTACCGACTGTTACGTGAATGGTCAATCCCGTTACAGCCGAAGGCCGACCGTAACGGCGGTGTAATGGTCAACTCTCGAGCAACTGGTTGAGCACCCGGTCGACACCTTCCTCCAGCTCTCGCGCCCTGCTGCCGAGCGACTTCAGCTCCGCGTGGGCTGCGGCGAGCTGCTCCTCGAACTCCTCGTCCTCCAGCTCCTCGATCTCTGTACCGACGTAGCGGCCGGGGTTGAGGCTCCAGCCCTGGGCCTCGTCGATCTCGGCGAGCGTCGAGACCTTGCAGAGGCCGGCGATGTCGGCGTAGGTGCCATCAGGGAAGCGCTCGGCGAAGAGGCCCTCGTCGGTGTGCTCCAGCTCCGGCTCCTGGCCGCGGTAGAGGCGGACGATGTTGGCGATCAGCTCCGTCTGCTCCTCGGTGAAGTCGCGATGGGCGCGGTCGAGCTGGCGAAAGAGCCCCCGGGCGTCGATGAACAGGACCTTGTCGGCCCGTTCGCCCCCGGCCTTGCCTCGATCCAGGAACCAGAGCGTCACCGGCAAAGTGACCGTGTAGAAGAAGTTGGGGCTGATCGCGACCATCACGTCCACCAGCCCTTCCTCGATCAGCTTGCGGCGAATCTCGGCCTCGCTGTGGCGGGCGTCGCTGGCCGAGTTGGCCATGACGAAGCCCGCCCTCCCGGATTCGTTCAGCGCGGTGGCGAACTGCTGGATCCAGATGTAGTTGCCGTTGTCGGCCTTGGGCAGGTCGGGAAAGCGGGGATCATCCTCGAGCTTCGCCTTGTCGATCCGGTCGACGTTGAACGGCGGATTGGCCATGACGAAGCCGAAGCGACCGACGCTGGAGTGCCGATCCTCGTAGTACGCAAACCGAGCGTCGGCGAAGCGGAGGAAGATCAGGCCGAGGACGGGAGAGCTGTACTCGGAGGCCTTCGGGCCCGAGTTGGCCCGCAGCTCGTCGGCTGCATCCCAGAGGCGGGCTTCGAGTTCGGGGAGGTCGAGGGCCACGGGCGCAGCCTATCCCGGATGCAGGGTCGCGCCGTGGTGCCGCCAGCGGGTCGCATCGGAGCCGCGCCTTCCACCCCGCCAGGCGGAAGGTGACGCAGGCCTATACCAATCGCTACCAATCCGGCTGCGGCGTCTCCTTGCCCTTCAGCCCCGGGTGGTCGGAGAC
>JBPCOO010000156.1:0-4821 GCA_051000155.1 Solirubrobacterales bacterium
AGCGAGAGCGGCCGGTCGGAGATCTCGCTGAGGATTCGCCCCTTCGACTGCTTGGTCCGGGCATCGATGAGGACGTCCTCGACCAAGTATGCGTTGATCGAACCACGGAAGCCGCCGAGGCCGCCGAGGATGTTGACGCCGGGCGCGACCTCCTTCACCGTTGCTCCACCCTCCCGCCGACGAACTGGACCATCCCGCTGACCCGCTGGTGGATCTCGGTGAAGCCGAGCCGCTCCAGCTCCGAGGTGATCTCGTCGCCCTCGAACAGCCTCAGTCCGCTGCTCAGCCGGATCACGGGCTTCAGCGGGGACAGGGTGATCCCGCGGCGGACCGAGGTCATGATCGCCACCCGCCCCCCGGGCCGGAGCACGCGACGCATCTCGGCCATAGCCTCCGCCGGGTCCGAGATCAGATAGAGCGCCCCGAAGCAGCAGACGCCGTCGAAGGCGGCATCGGAAAATGGCAGCTCGGTGGCGTCGGCGCGAACGTAGGCAAGCTGGTCGCCGGCGGAGCGCTTGGAGTCCCCGGCGGCCTTCGCCAGCATCGATTCGGAGACGTCCACCCCGACGGCGAGCCCCTCGGCGCCGACGGTCCGTGCGAACGAGCGGGTGAAGTTGCCCGGCCCGCAGGCGAGATCCATCACCCGGTGGCCCTCGGCCAGCCCCAACAGCAGGCGCGCGATCCGCACCTCCTCGTCCATTCCGGGTCCTGTCAGCCCCTTGAACAGCCGACCCCAGCCGGGCCGCCAGTAGCGTTCGTAGACGGCTGGGAGCGCACCACTCAGCATCAGTCGTTGGCTGACCCCAGTCGACGGGGGCTCGCCTTCGAGCAGGTCCCAGAAACCCTCCTCGCGCAGCGTCGCTCGCTTGCGCGCGTCGGGCTCCATCAGCTCCAGCACCTTGTTAAGCGCGTCCTCCCCCCGGGAGCCCATCAGCTTGGGCCGGGGCCCCGCGGCTCCCCCGTGTGCTGTGCCAGCTCGGCCAGCCGCGCGATCTGCTCCATGCCTTCCTCGTAGGTTGGGTCGTCGGTTGGCAGCGCTTCGATCAACCGCTCAATTCTGGCCCTGATTTGGAGCGCAAAGTGGGGGGTGGCGGGCCCAGCGAGGGATCGGATGTCGTTCGGCGTGGTGTGGCCCTTGCGCAGGCGCTCTGGATCCTCGTAGTCGCTCACCGGCTCGAGCCTATCCGTCCTAGGGATCGGGAGACGAGCCGGGGCCGGGGGAAGCGTCCTGATCCGGGGAGGCGTCAAGATCGGGCTCGGCCTCATCGGCGATGCCGAAGCGCGGCCCGCCGGTAGCGTCGCTGACCCGGACCAGCTTGGTCAGCTCGTCGATCTGCGCCTGTAGCTCTACCGAGACCGCGCCCTCGTCGCCGATCAACCAGATGTGGTTGTAGATCGCCCGCGCCGGGTCCTCGGAGAAGCCGGGCTTGGTGTCGAGCAGGAATTCTCTGAGCGAGGCGGGCATCCGCTCGGCGCTGTCGGTCAAGAGCAACGGTCCCGGCTTGCCACCCGCCGCCAGCGGAGAGGCGACCGCCGCGTCGAGCGGACGGTCGGCGTTGGCGACGGTGAAACCGTGGCCCGGGTCGTTGATGTCCCAACCGAAGTCTCCGCTGGAGAAGCGAGCGAAAGCGATCGCGTTGTCGACGGGGTCCTTGCCCTCGATCCGCTCGACTCGCGATCCTGATGCCTCGCGCAGATCACCCATCGCGCCCGCGTTGACCGCCTCCTCGGGGCCGAGCACGTAGACCTTGGCCTTGGGATGACGCTCGATCATCTCGATCGTCTCCTCCGGCACCTCGTCGGAGGCGAATGCGATCGGATCCCCCGACCTCGCCGCCCACGCCGCCGCCGGGATCGCGAACGCAGCCTCCTGGGAGGAGACGACCAGGATGTTGTCCGGGTCCTGGATACCGGAAAGGCGCGCGCGCTGACGGTCGATCGCCTTGGCCGCCGCCGCCGGGCCGGTCCCCTCGATTCGCAGCTCCTCGAAGCCGGAGGGCGCGGCGACCTCGTCGCCGATCGCGATCACCTCGGCTCCATCGGCACGGTCGAGCCCGTCGGGGGCCAGGCCCTCGAGCGCGCTCACCGTGAACCCGGGAATCGCGTCGGGCTCGCCGACCAGCATCGGCGCGCCGATCTCCGCGGAGGTGAGCGAGGTGGCGGCGAGCGCGAGCTGCCAGGAGTCCGTCGGCGCGAGCACGACCGCCGGCGGTCGTCCGACGCCGGCGACCGACGGGTAGCTGGCGAGCGCGACCCCGGCGGCGACGGCGGCCGAGGTGGCCCCGCCCGCCCGGGTGGTGTTGCGAGTCGCGAACGCCGGGAACCCAAGCTCGGAGGCGACCTCGGATTCCGGTGCCTCCTCGATCACCACCGTCGGCGCCACCGCCGGAATCTGGCGAGCGGGGCGGGTCTCCTCATTGCCGACGGCGTAGCCGGCGGCGGCGCTGGCCGCGGCAGCCAGCACGACCGCCAGGGCTCCGCTCGCTTGTCTTGCGCGGGGCGTCCACTCCGACGGCCGCCGGGGCCGCAGCCCCTCGACGGAGGGACGCGGCAGCCGTGGACGGGAGAGGCTCGGGCGGCGCGGCTTGGGGGGGCGGGGGATCTTGGGTCGCTTCATCGTCCGGGGAGTCTTGCGCAAGGTCGACGTGGTCCGCGCCGATCCATGGCGGCGTCCGCCTCGAACCCTCAATAGCCTGTCGCCTCGGAAGCAGCAACCACCACGAGGAGATTTGAGATGAGCGGCAGCGAGGGGACCCTGGGACAGTTCAAGGAGATCGAGACGGGAGAGGCGTTCACGGTCCAAAACCCACGGCTGCTGAAGATCGAGCTGGCCGAGACGTCGGTGATGGCGCGCAACGGCGGCATGGTCGCCTACCAGGGCGAGGTCAACTTCGAACACCAGGGAGGTGGGGTCGGCAGGCTGCTGAAGAAGGCCGCCACCGGCGAGAGCCTGCGGCTGATGAAGGCCTCGGGCTCGGGCGAGGTGTTCCTGGCCCACCAGGCGATGCTGGTCCACCTGGTCGAGTTGAACGATGAGTCGATCACGGTCAACGGCGCCAACGTGCTCGCCTTCGACGAGACGATCGACTGGGACATTAAGAAGGTCAAGGGCGGCGCCGCGGGGATGCTCGCCGGGGGCCTGTTCAACGTCCACCTGCGGGGGACCGGACAGGTAGCGCTGCTCTCCGACGGCGAGCCGGTGATGCTGGACGTGGGCGAGGCGCCGACCTTCGGCGATCCCCAGGCAGCGATCGCCTGGTCGGGAGGGGTCCAGACCGAGCTCAAGACCGACATCCAGGCCAAGAGCCTGATCGGGCTCGGCTCCGGAGAGAGCATCCAGATCGGCTTCAAGGGTCAGGGGTGGGTGCTGGTGCAGCCCTCGGAGGGCCGCCCGGTGGTCGCCGGCGCCTGAGGCGCTTGCTTGCATAACGCTCGTAAACCGGTCACATAGCACCTTGATCCGCTAAAGCTCCTGCAAATATCGTTGCAGGAGCAGGAGAACCTGTTAAGGGATCCTTGCAAACTGGTTGACCCCTGCTACATTGCGCCGACCTTCGAGACCGCCCACGGGCGCCTCCCCCTCCCTCATGCAACAGCGACCGACCACCCGACCCGTGATCAAGGCAGCGATCATCGCCGTCCTCCTCGCGAGCCTCGCCCTCGCCGGGCTGACCGCGTCCTCACCGGCCCAAGATCTCCGGGGCCAGGTCGACCAGAAGAAGTCCGCGCTCGATCAGGCCAAGGGCAAGCAGGGAGTCCTCAGCACCGAGATCGCCGCCGCCAACAAGAAGATCTCCAAGCTGACCACCCAGGTCGCCAGCCTCCGCAACCGCGAGGCGCAGGTCCAGGCGGAGCTGGAGCAGGCCGAGCAGGAGCTGGTTACCGAGCAGGAAAACCTTGAGATCCTCCGCGAGCGGCTCGCGCGCTCGGTCAAGACCCTGGAGAAGCGCTTGGTGGCGATCTACAAGGCGGACTCCCCCGACGCCGTCACCGTGCTCTTGAAATCCGACGGCTTCGACGAGATCCTCAGCCAGTATGAGTACCTCGAGCGGATCGAGAGCCAGGACGCCGACATCGTCGGCCGCACCCGCGACCTGCGCGACGACACCCGCGAGACGGTCGATCGCATCCGTGCGACCCGCGATGCGATCGCCGCCAAGAAGGCGGAGCTGGAGCGCAACCGGGCCAACCTCGAGGCCCGCGAGGCGGCCTTGGCGGCGGCGCAGAGCCGCAACCAGGCAACCCTCGCACGGGTCGACTCCAGCGTCAAACGGCTCGAGGGCGACATCCGGGGTCTCGAATCGAAGATCCAGGCGCAGATCGCCGCCGCGCAGGCCGAGGCTGAGGCCGCAGCCGCGGCCGCCGCTTCAGCCTCGTCCTCCTCTTCCTCGAGCGGTGGCGCGTCCGCTCCGCTCCCCGCCGGACCGATCAAGGGCGGCTCGGGAGACATGATCTGGCCGGTCAACGGCCCCTTGACCTCCCCCTTCGGGTTTCGCTGGGGGCGCCTGCACGCGGGAATTGACATCTCCGCCGCCGGAGGAACACCGATCCGAGCTGCCAAGGCCGGGACGATCGCGGTGGTCCAGTCCGAGGCCGAGTCCGGCGGCTACGGCAACTACACCTGCATCGCCCACGGCGCCAGCCTCTCCACCTGCTACGCGCATCAGTCCTCGTTCGCCAAGACCTCCGGCAACGTCAGCCAGGGCGATGTGATCGGCTACGTCGGCAACACCGGCAACAGCTTCGGCGACCACCTCCACTTCGAGGTCAGGGTCGGCGGCAGCCCGGTCGATCCACTGGGCTACCTCTAGCCCCCGGACG
>JBPCOO010000294.1:0-2640 GCA_051000155.1 Solirubrobacterales bacterium
GGCGCCCTCGATCGTGTCGTGGTCGGTGATGGTGACGAAGTCCATGCCGCGTGCCTTCGCCTGCTCATAGACCTATTCGGTGGAGGTGGCGCACTCGGGCAGCCCCGCGCTCCGCTGAACGCCGAGCTTGGAGACCTCGGACGCGCTCGAGTGACAGTGAAGGTCCGCTCGGGCTGCGGCGGGTCGGACCTCGGACGGACTCTCTTCGGTAGCGGCCATCGGTGCCCCCTCGTGATTCGTTTCGCTCATCCACACCGAGGTTGCGGGCTCGGAGCCAGCGGGGAGTTAACGAGGGGCGAAGACGAGGTGAAAGGCTGGTGAACAAAAGGTCCCGCCCAGCAGGCATTTTCGCCGCCCACGGCCCTCCCTTGCGGCCCGGTGGGCGAATCAGGCCGCGGCCGGGGTGGCGCCGCCCAGCAGTTGATCCAAGAGTACGCCCTCCCGCAGGCCGCCTTTGCCGATCTGAAGAGGCTGCCCGAGGAGCTGAGAGAGCTGCTCCAGGATCAGGACTCCCGCCGGCAGCACCTCAACCCTGCGGGGATCGAGCTCGAACATCCGAGCGACGTCGGCAATCGGCTCGCCAGTGAGCACCCTGACCGCCCGCTCGAGCGTCTCGTACTCCAGCACCGCGCCGACCACCTTCCGCAGGGAGCTGGCGCTGCCGCCGACGGCGACCGCCTGGTCGGGCTGGCTCACCTCGACTCCCTCGAACAGGTCGGCTACGCGGTCCCGGACGGCGCGGATCTCCGCCGGACTTGGCGGATCCGACTCCAACAACTCCTCCGCGAGGTATCCCGTCCCTACCCGGACCGACCGAACCTTCTCCACTCCGCCGTCGACGGTGCCCAGGACAATCTCGGTCGAGCCGCCGCCGACATCGACCACGGCGACCTTGCCCTCGACCGCGTAGCCGAGCGTCTTGGTGGCGCCGAGGAAGGCCAGCCTCCCCTCCTCGTCCTCGCTCAGCACCTCTACCGCCTCGCCGGTGGCGCGGCTGATCTCCTTGACCGCCTGCTTGGAGTTCTTGGCGTCACGGACCGCAGCCGTGGCGACGATCCGGATCGACTCCGCGCCAACCTCCTCGGCCAGCCGGAGCTGGGTGGCGCAGACCTCGGCCACCTCGGCGATCTTGCCTGCGGAGATCTTCCCCTTCTTCACGTCCTTGCCGATCCGCGTATAGGCGCGCTGCTCCATCACCTTGCGTAGCTGATCCCCCTCGGTGTCGGCCGCGAGCAGTCGGGTGGTGTTGGAGCCGATATCGATCGTCGCATAGATCATCGAATCTGAGCCGATCTTGGCAGACGTACGGGCGGGTGGATCGCCCCGGAGGGGGCGCCCCTCGGCTTCTACGTCCTTTGCAGGTAGTTCACCGCGCGTTCACCGCGCGTTCACGGATCGGGGGCGGCGATGGGGAATGGTTCGCCCATGCATCTCGGCGATCCACTGGCCGACCGCCTCGGGCTCAACATCCCCTACGAGTGGTGGCCGACGATTCCGATGTTGAAGGAGATCGAGGCCTCCGGCTTCTCCTGGGTCCAGATTCCCAGCCCTCCGGCCTCGGTGCTCGACAACCTCCGCAACTGCCTGGCCCATGCCGCTGCCACCGCCCACAACCTCTCCGCGACGTCGCTGGGCACCATCCTCCATGCCCCGACCGATCTGCTGCTGGGGACGACCGAATCCGACCGGCTATTCGAAGGTGTGCTCAGCTACGCGGCGGAGTGTGGGGCCAGCCAGATCATCTACCACGCGCGTGCGATCCCGGAGGAGCCGGCGAGCGAGCCGCGGCTCGAGGCGGAGACCCGGTCGCTTGCTCGAGCGGCGCTCTGCGCCGAGCGGCTCGGGATCGTGATCGCGATCGAGAACCTCGCCCCCGTCTACCCGGGCCCGCAAATGGCCTCGGCGATTCCGCACGCGCTGCGGGCGCTGGCGTTGCGGATCGGATCGGAGGCGGTCCGGCTCTGCCTCGATGTCGGCCACGCGAACGTGGTCGCCGGTCTTCGGCGAACCGCGCTCGAGCGGCTGAGCGATCCGGTCTTGGACTCGGTCTCGATCTTCCACCTCCACGACAACCTCGGCGGTCGCTGGCAGGTCGGCGGAGCTGACCGCAGCGACCTCGATCCGCTCCGCCTCGACCTCCACCTGCCGCCCGGGCGCGGAACGATCGCCTGGGAGCGGATCACGCCGGCGTTGGCACGCAGCGAAGCACCGTTGCTGCTGGAGGTGCACCACCCCCATCGGCCCTCCCCGGCGGAGTTGTTCGAGGAGGCCTGGGAGCTCCTGGCATCGCCCACCGCTATCCCGCCGGATCAGCTCACGGCATAAGCCGATCCAGATGCCTACTCGACCGCTACCGGCACACGCGTCGGGCGCCGCCTGGGTCAGTTGGCGTCGCGGAGGGAGGCCCTCAGCGTGAGGAGCCGGTCGCGCCACCCACAGACTCTGCGTGGGAGGCGTCTTCGAACTCGCGGAAGAGTCCGGTGACTACGAACGCCACCTGCTCCCCGATGTCAACGGCGTTGTCGCCCATCCGCTCCAGCGCTCGCGCGGTGAGCAGCATCGTCATAGCCCATTCGCGCACGTCGTGGTCGTCGCCGATCTCGATCGCACGCCTGAACGCCTCGCGGTTGAGGTTGTCGA
>JBPCOO010000301.1:0-3729 GCA_051000155.1 Solirubrobacterales bacterium
CGCAACAAGCTCGAGTACTCGTTCGGGACCAACCCGGGGGGGAGCCTCGCCCTCGGCTTCCACCCGCGCGGACGCTGGGACCAGATCGTCGACGTCGACGACTGCCTGCTTGCCTCCGACGCCAACAATGAGGCCCGCAACGCGGTCCGCGAGTGGGCTCGCACCCACCAGCTCACTCCCTACGAGCAACGCGGCGGCGACGGCGTCTTGCGCAACCTGGTCGTCCGCGAGGGCCGCCGTACCGGCCAGATCCAGACCCGGCTGGTCACCTCGCCCGACCGGATTCCCGAGCCCCCAGTCGACCTACACACGGTGATCGAGGGCTCTGCGGGCGGGACCGACGGGCCCACCGGCGCGCTCGGAGCAGAGCTGCTCGCCGAGCACCTCTGCGGGCTCGAGCTATCGGTCTCCCCCGCCGCCTTTCTTCAGACCAACACCGAAACGGCGGAGCTGCTCTACGGCGTCGCGCGGGAGTACGCCTCCCTCTCGGGCGACGAGCGCCTCTACGACCTCTTCTGCGGGATCGGGACGATCGGGCTGAGCATGGCCGCCGACTGCAAGGAGGTCTGGGGGGTCGAATCGGTGGTCGAGGCGGCAGACGATGCCGCCGCCAACGCCGCCCTCAACGGGATCGACAACGCCGAGTTCCGCGCCGCCGACGCGCGCCTGGGGATCAGGCCGCTGCTGGAGGAGTCCGGCAGGCCCGACGTGGTCGTGGTCGACCCGCCACGGGCAGGGCTCTCGCCGAAGATCGTCCGCCGCCTGCTCGAGTGCGAGGCGGAGCGGATCGTCTACGTCTCCTGCAACCCGACCACGCTCGCGCCCAACGCCCGGCAGATGGCCGACGCCGGCTACGAGCTGCGCAAGGTGAGGCCGGTGGACATGTTCCCCCAGACTCCCCACATCGAGTGCGTCGCCCTGCTGGAACGCGGGGCGTGAGCGGGCGCGGCTTCGGAGTCAGCGCCGGACTCGACTCGGAGGTCGCCGTCCCCCTCGCCGAGCGTTGCGCCCAGCTCGGCTACGGCTCGCTCTGGTCCAACGACCACCCGGCCGCAAGCGGCCTGGAGACCCTCGCCGACTTCGCCCGGGGCAACGACGAGATCAACCTGGGGGTGGCGGTGATCGCCCTCGACCGCAGCTCGCCGACGGAGATCAGCGCCAAGATCGACGAGTCAGGGATCGACCGACGGCGGCTCTGGCTGGGAGTTGGAGCGGGATTCTCGAAGGAGCCCTTGACGATGATGAGCGACGCGCTCCCGGTCCTGCGGGAGCAGGTCCCCGACGTCCGGCTGGTGCTGGCGGCGATGGGTCCGAAGATGTGCGCGCTCGGGGGCTCCGGCTACGACGGCGTCTTTTTCAACTGGATGACCCCGGAGTACGCCCGCGAGGCGCGCGCCTGCGTCGAGGGTGGCGCCGACCAGGCAAAGCGCAACCCACCGCCGGTGTTCGGCTACGTCCGCACCTCGGTCGGCGCCGACGCCGAGACTCGGCTCGCCAGGGACGAAGGCTTCTACCGCGACCTCCACGAGGGCTACCGCAAGCACTTCGAGCGCCTCGGGGAGCCCCCTGGAACCGTCGGCATACCCGCCGAGGACCCGGCCGACGCCGACGCCGCGCTCGCTCGCTTCGACGCCCTCGACGTTACCGTGGTCCGCGCACTCGCCGGGGCCGAGTTCAAGAAGATGGACCGGGTAGCCACGGCCGCGGCGCCAAGCGCCCGAGATTCCCGAAACGGGCCCCTCGCGTAGCGGCGAGCCCTGGCGAGCGCCTGGGCGTGGCTGAGGGTGCGGAGCTGAGCGATAGTGCTTCAGCACGTGAGCAAAGGGCCGTGCGCTCAGGCGCGTCCAGCCGCCGCCAGGCTCGTCGCTACTGGTTGGGAAGGGGCGAGCCGGCAAAGAACAGGAACCAGATCCAGAAGATCGCGGCGACGATCAGGGTGGTGTAAACGAACACCTGCTCGATCCCGACGGCACCGGGATCGCGACGGCGCTGGGGCCCCCTCCCCTCCGCGCGCCGGTGCGCCCACGAGTCCACCTGACCCCGCGCGCCGCGCGCCGCGTCCCGCTCGCGCCGAGCGATCAACCAGCCTGCCGCGTACATGATCGCGACGTAGTTGGCGATGATTCCCGCGAGGGTGGCGACGGCGACACTGAAGCTGAGCGAGGAGGCGCCGTCGTCACCCTGGAGCTGGGAGCCGATCCACACCCACCCCAGCGGCACCCCGAAGCCGACGACGGTCGCGGTGCCGATCGTCGCCACCAACTCCAACAGACCGCGCGCCCACCTTTGCATGGGAGGGTTGTATCGGTTCGAGGCGACGGGCGGACGACAATCCCCCGGGCCCCAACCAACGTCAGTACGGCGGCATCTCCTCGTACCAGTCCCCGAGCGCCCGGAACGCCTGCCAGAACTCCCGCTTGGAGGCGTCGGAGTCGAGCGAGGCGTCGATGTCGGGGGTGTAGATGGCGTCGATCGTTGGGGTCATTGCCTGGACCTGACCGGGGGCCTCCTCGACCTCGCGCGCCATCGGAAGCTCAATGTCGTTGAGGGTCTCCAGCGCCGCCTCTCCCATGACCACGATGCAGCGGGGCTGGACGATCGCGATCTCATCCGCCACTCGCGCCAGACAAGACGGCGCCGCCATGTTCGCATCCGCCAGCGGGCACTTGGCGAAAACCGTCCCGTAGACGATCATCGGGTCGACCCCGAGCCGCTTAAGGCTCTTCATCACCGCGTTGCCCGTGCGACCGTAGAAGGCAACCCCCTCCTCGATCTCCGCCGGAGCCGGCGCGTACTTGCAGAGCATCACCTCGGCCCGGGGGTGGCCCGAGCCGAGCACCGGCATCAGGCTCCCGCGCGGGCACTCGGTGCAATCACCGATCTCGTGGCTGAGCAGGTTGAGCTCGCGGATCGCGCGTTCGAGGTACTTCTCCTGAATCTGATCTTCGGTCACGGGCACGGCGGGCGATTCCTTTGACGAGCCCCCCTGCTCTCCTTTCGGTTGCATCCGGTTATGCCCTCCTGAATCAACTCTTGCCGAGCCCCGGCGGGCCCGCGCTAGCGGCTGCGCGAGCGCGCACGCCGTTGCTCGTGCCGCTTGCCGCCCCGGGCTGGCTCGGGATCGCTGACGTCCCGTCGGGCGCCCTGGTTGCCGCCGGCTGACTTCATCCACTTGAGCGCCTGAACGTAGACCAGGTTCTTGTGCTTGCGGGCGATGTCGGCGCCCCGCATCGCCTCGAGAAACTCCTCGGGTCCGTCGAAGTCGCGAAGGCGGATGCGGACGCTGCCGAGCGCCTCAGCCACGTGCCCGTCCGAGCCCGCCCCCGGGATGATCCGGTACTTGGCGGCGAACCGCTCGGCCTCCTCGTTGAAAGCGCCGAAGGCGACCCGGGGATTGAAGGTCTCGATGATGTCGATCTCGTCGACGATCTGCAGCAGGTTCTCGTAGTCGGGCACCGAGTGAAAGCGGTCGAAGGGATGGGGGACGTAGACGAGCCCGCCCTGGCGCCGGATCTCGGCGATCGTCTCCGCCATCGTCATCCCGCGCTCGATCTTCTCTTCGATGAAGAGGCCGATCACCTCGCCCTGGGAGGCGGTCTTCACCTCCTCGCCCACGATCACCTTGATCCCGCCGTTGCGCTCGGCCACCTCGCGCGCCGCCAGCGCGCCGGTGATCTCGTTGTGATCGGTGACAGCGATCGCCCCCATTCCGCGATCCTTGGCGGTCTC
>JBPCOO010000305.1:0-4355 GCA_051000155.1 Solirubrobacterales bacterium
GCCGAGCTGGTGGTCCAGACCGCCGCCGCCCGCCATCCCGAGTCCCGCTTCACCAGCGTCCGCTTCGGCAACGTGCTCGGCTCTTCCGGCAGCGTCGTCCCGATCTTCCGCAGCCAGATAGAGCGCGGCGGCCCGGTGACGGTCACCGACCCGGAGATGACCCGGTACTTCATGACCATCCCCGAGGCGGTTCAGCTCGTGATCCGAGCGGGCGACCTCGGCGGGGGCGAGGGAGAGATCTTCGTCCTCGAGATGGGGGAGCCGGTGCGAATCATCGACTTGGCGCGCAACATGATCCAGCTCGCGGGCTATGAGCCGGATACCGACATCCCGATCGAGATCACCGGCGCGCGAGCCGGGGAGCAGCTTCACGAGCGCCTCCTCGCCGACGACGAGCGATCGGAGCCGACCGATGATCCCCGCATCACCAGGGCGGTCAGGGACAAGCCGGTCGACCCGGTCGAGGTCGAGCGCACCCTCACCGAGCTGGCTGAGCTGGTCGGGGCCGGGGACGAGACCCACTTGGCCGGGCATGTGGTCGAGCTGGTCTCGGCCTGCGTCAGGACAAGCGGGTCGCGTCGGAATGTCGATTCCCTGCGCAATCCGAACTAGTAGACCCGTCCGCAACTTCGCCCGCCCATCCGCGGCTGCAAACCTGCGCCTGGCGGCGTCCTCCCTCGCCCGCGTAGCGCTGCTGCGCGGGCTCGGTGCGTCCTCGCCATTCTTGGTTTTCGCTCGCGTCTGCACGAGCGAACCTACGGCCGTGTCTAGTAGCGGGATCCCTTCGGAGGCGGCCAGCGGAGCGAGTGGCAGCCCCGCCGATCCCTAACATCAGCCCCGACTATGACCCTCGAGGAACTTGGTGCCATCCTCGGCTTCGTCGCGTTCGTCGGACTGGCCGTGCTCATATTCCTGACCTTTCAGCAGGCCCGCCAATTGCGGCGCCTGCGGGACTGGGCTGGGCGCGCGCCGGAGCGCGCCGCGGCCGTCGCCGCGCGAGCCGGGGAGGAGACCCTTCCCGCCGCCGACTACGAGGAGGAGGAGGTCGAGGTCGACACGGCCCCCTCCCGCACCGAGCGCTTCCGCGAGGCCTTCGGCGCGCGCTGGAGCGATCTCGACCGGCGGATGCCGGTCGATCCCAAGATCATCCTCGGCGGACTGGTGGCGATCATCGCCGGGATCGTCATCGCCGTCGGCTTCGGCGGAGGCGATACCGGCACCGACGAGGCCGGTGAGGTCAGCGCCGGTTCGGAAGCGAACAACAACAACTCCGGCGCCACCGAGCCCAAGCCGACCAAGGTGGCGGTCCTCAACGGCACCTCTCCGCCGGTGGCCGGGCTCGCCGACAGCCTCAGCGACGAGGTCGAGGGCGCGGGCTTTCGGGTGGGCGTGGTCGAGAACGCGCCGGCGCCGGTTTCGGCCAGCGTCCTCATGTTCAGGGGGAACGCTGAGGACGACGCCGCCGAGGTAGCCGCCGAGCTCGCGCCGGTGCTGGGCCCAACCGAGGTGATCGCGATGACTCCCGATGTCGAAGCGGTGGTGGGAGGAACCAAGGTGGCCCTGGTAATCGGCGCCGATGACGCCGGAGCCTGATGGGCCCGTCGCTCCTTCTGGCCCAGTCGCTTGATCTCGGCATCGGGCGGCTGATAACTCTGTTCGGCGCCGGTGCCGCGGTCGCAGCCCTGGTCGGTCTGGCAATGGTGCTGCCGCTCTACCTTCTGCACCGGGCCGAGGTCCGACGGCTGACCGCCTGGATGGAGGCAGAGCCCGAGAAGGGAGAGGGTGAGGGGGGCACGCCGGTGACCGCGCCGCTGGGCTCGGGCGCCGCGAAGCCTACCGGCCCTCTGACACCGGTCGAGCGGGTCACCATCGACCGCCCGGCGCTGCAACGGATCACCTCCGAACGCGCGGCCCTGGAGTCCCAGTCGTCATGGAGGCGGCTGCTGGTCGCCGGTCCCCGGCATCCGCTGGTGCTCTCGATCCTAGCCGTGCTAGTCGCCGGCGCGGCCGTATTCGGCGTCTACTTCGCGCTCAACGAGGGCAACGGACCGCTCGACGACTCCGCACCCGGGCTTGACCGCGGGGAGGTGGAGGTGGTGATCCTCAACGGCTCCTCGCAGCCGGCGCTGGCCGAGAAGGTTGGGGAGACCCTGGAGATCGCCGGATTCGACATCGTCGGCACCAAGGCAACCGGCGCCTTCCAGGAGACCTCGGTGCTGTTCGACAAGCGCTCGCGGCGCGAGGGCAAGGCGGTCGCGCGGGAGCTCGGGGAGGATGAGATCCAGCCGATGCCCGAGAACGTGCGGGCCGTGGCGCGCGGCGCCACCGTGGTCGTCATCGCCGGCGAGGACCGCACCGGCGTCCGCTCCGGGGAGGGCGGAGGGCAGGGTGGTCGTGCGAACTGAGGATCGGCGCGACGCCCGTGGACGAGGGGGGGCCCTGCTGGTTGGATTGTTGATCGTCGCCTCCCTCGCCTCATTTGCCCTCGCCCGCTCCCAGCGCTCCCAGCCCGACGTAGTCAATTCGGTCGAGCTGGGGACGGCCGAGCTCCCCGACGGCGAGGCGGAGGTCGCCTTCGACCTCACCCGTCCCGACGAGCGGGCCGACGTGCTCGTGATCGAGAACTCCACCACCGAGCAGGTCCGCGCGCTCCAGCTCGGCGCCCCACTGGAGGAGGGTCGGCAGCGGTTTGAATGGGATCTCCGCCGCGACGACGGCGAGCTGGTAGAGCCCGGTAGCTACGCGATCCGGGTGATCCTCGGCGACCAAGGCCGCGACATCCGTCCGCCGGGGCGGATCGAAGTGAGGCCCTCCGGCGATGGATGACCCGGTCCTCTGGCTCGGCACCGTCGTCCTCGCGCTGGCGGCGGCGGGCTGCCTGCTCGCGCCGCGTGCCGGCCAGATGCGGCTCGCGGGAGCGGCGGTGCTGGTGGTGGCGCCGACGCTGGTCGTCGCCGACAACTGGGGAACGGAGCGGATCGAGGCCCTGCGCAGCCAGCCCCTGGTGATCGCGGCCGGACTCGTGCTCGCGCTGGCTGCGGTAGTGGTCGCCGCGCGCTTCCTCGCGCCTCGTCCCTGGCTGGCCGGCCTGGCCGCCGTGGCAGTACTCCCGTTCCGCATACCGATCGAGCTTGGCGAGGGGACCGCCAACCTGCTGCTGCCGCTGTACGGGGTGATCGCCGCCGGGGCGGTAGCCGCGGCGCTCCGGGGGCCGTGGCGGAGGGGCGGGGATGGGGGCTGGACCGGGAGCAAAGAGGCGTCCGACGCGGAAGACGATCCGGCGGCGGGTGCGAGGGCGGAGGGCGGCGGCGCGTCTCGAGCTCGCGCCGGGTGGAAGGATCGCTCGGCCCCGGTCGAGCTGATCCCGCTACTGCTGGCGGCGTTCGTGGTCGTCTACGCTCTCCAGGCCGTCTACGCCGACGACATCTCGGTCGCGATCGAGCGGATGGCCTTCTTCTTCGCGCCGTTCGCGCTCCTGTTCCGCCTGCTGCGGACGATCCGCTGGGACGGCGGACTGCTGCGGCTGGCGCTGGCTGTGATCACGGTCGAGGCGCTGGCGGTCGCCGTGGTCGGCTTCGGCCAGTACGCGGTCGGGGAGATCTTTTGGAACGAGAAGGTCATCAGTGGCAACGAGGCCCACGTCTGGTTCCGGGTCAACTCGCTGTTCTTCGACCCCAACATCATGGGACGCTTCCTGGCTCTGGTGGCGGTCGCCCTGGCGGGGGTGGTTGCGTGGACGAAGGAGCGACGGCGGGCCGGGCTGGCGACGGCGGCTTTCCTCGTCTTGGCCGCCGCCTTGACGATCACCTTCTCGGTCTCCTCGATGCTGGCGCTGTTCGCCGGCCTCTGCGCGGTGGTGGCGGTCCGCTGGGGCATCGGCGCGGGCGCGTTGACGGGCGCCGGGGTGGCCGCTGCGCTCGCGGGCGTGGTGGTCACGATCGGCGGCGGCGGGCAGATCTCGGAGGAGACCACCGGGCGTAGCGGCCTGGTCAGCGGCGGGCTCGAGCTGGCCGCTGATCGCCCGTTCTGGGGCTACGGCTCGGGGACCTTCTCGGCCGAGTTCACCGACAGGTTTGAACCCGAGGAGGGGATCGCGGTCGAAAGCCACACCGAGCCGATCACCGTCGCGGTCGAGCAGGGGATCATCGGCCTGATCCCCTTCACCTTGCTGGTGGCCGCCGCCCTGGTGGCGATTGCGGCCGCAGCGGGGTTGAGCATGGGCGGCGCACGCGATCCCGTCCTCGCGACGCTGCTGGCGATGTTGGTGGTGATGGTGGTCCATAGCCTCGGCTACGCGGCCTTGATGATCGACCCGGTCACCTGGGCGCTGCTCGCGGTCGGCACGACGTTGGGCG
>JBPCOO010000328.1:0-4649 GCA_051000155.1 Solirubrobacterales bacterium
CGTTCGCCGAGGAGGAGGCCGGAACATCGGCGAGGTAGTCCTTGGTCGCGCGATCGACCTGGCCGCTCCGCGGAAGATCGGCGGCCGCAGCCACGCCGGTCCCGCCCGCGACCAGCAACGCAACCGCAGCGGCGATCCCCAGAGCGAGGATGCACGCAAGCGGGCGGCGCCCATAGGCAGCGACGAGTTCTGTTCCCACCAACACTGCGGGATAGCTTAGCGTTCGCTCACAGAGATCCCGACACCTGGCTCCGCGCCTGGACGTCTACGCCCACTCCAGGGCGGAAATCAGTTCGCGCAGGCGTCGAGGCCGTAGTCGGCCGCCAGCTTGTTGGCCTCGGCGAATGCGGTCCCATCTCCGTCGGTGAGGATGGTGGGATCGTTCTCGAGCTCGTCGATGCCGCTCCGAAGCGCATCGACGATCGCACCTACCTGGTCATCGTCACCGGTGGGGGCTCCGAGCTCGTCGATCTGGTTGGCCTGATCTTCCAGATTGGGAACCAGAACCTCGTCCACATAGCTCTGAATCTGCTCGTCGGACGGTGTCTGATCGCCAAAGCGCTCCTCGGCGGCCTTCTGTGCCTCCGCGGTCTCATCGGTGCAGATGCTGTCGGCCTGCGCGACGAAATCGGGTTTTGACAGAGGCGTACCGACGGTGGTGGAGCCGTCATCGCCACCGCCGCAACCGATCATCGCCAGCGGGAGGACGGCCGCGGCCAGGATCGGCGTCCAGAGACCGCGTGCGCGTGCTGAGATCAACCGTTGCTCCTTCGCTAGTTACAGCATCGCTGCGGGATTGGGCGGCCAGTATATGCCGGTCGAGAATCTCAATCGATGGCGGCGCCCGCAGCAGCTCGATCCGGCCCGCGGGCCGCCAGCTCCGGCCGAGCCTGCCAGAGTCCAGCCGATGCGGATCGGAATCGTCGCCTACTGGTTCAACCGCGGGCAAGGCGTGGTCGCGCGGCAGCTTCGCTCCGCCCTGGAGCAACTCGGCCACGAGACCTTCGTGCTGGCCCGGCCGACGCGGAAGACCAACATCCGGCCGGACTGGATCGATCACGACGGGGTCTGGGACCAGGCCGGCGTTACCCGCGGCTCCGACTACCTGATCGGGGCCGACGAGTACCTGCGCTGGGCATCAACAAACGAGCTGGAGGTGGTGATGTTCGACCAGAACTACCAGTTCGCCGAAATCGCCTCGCTCCGCGCGACCGACGTCCGCACGATCGGTCGCTTCGTCTGGGAGCACTTCGCCCCGGAGCACGTCGAGCCGGCGCGCGAGGCGTTCGAGACCGTCTACTCGATGACCGCCTGTGAGCGCGAGCGCTACGCCGAGCTGGGGATCACCAGCCCGCGCGTGCGGTGGGGCTGCCACCCCGACCTGATTGCGGCGGCGCTCACCGAGGAAGAGCGCCCCAACTCCGGCCGGGTCCGCCTGCTCTTCCCCGGCGGCTTCATGAGCAAGCGCAAGCCGCTCGGGGAGACCATCGCCGCCTTCCGCGCCGCCAACGGCCCGGAGTTGCGCCTGCTGATCAAAGCGCAGGTGGATCGGCGCTCGGGCGAGGTCTCCCGTCTGATGCGCGGCGGCTCGCGTTTCCGCCCGCGCGACAAGCGGATCGAGCTCCAGGCCGCCGAGGTCTCCACCGCCGACTACCACCGGCTGATGGCAGCGGCCGACGCCTGTCTGGCCCCGTCTCGCTGGGAGGGTCTCGGTCTGCACCTTTACGAGGCGACCGCGCTCGGGGTCCCGCTGGTGACCAACGACAACCCGCCGATGAACGAGATCGTCGTTGATGGGCGCAACGGTCTGCTGGTCCCGGGGATCGGCGACGGCCAGGCGCGCTCGGGCATCCCCGCCTTCCGCCCAGACATCCCGGCGCTGACGGCCGCGATCGAGCGGCTGCGCGATCCCGAGCTACGCTCCAGGCTGCGCGCCGGCGCCCGCGAGCGGCGGGTCGAGCTGGACTGGTCGACCACCCTCGCTGACCTGCGAGTCCTGATCGAGCCGAGGAGCCACGCCGAATGAAGGAATACGTCTTGGAGCGCAAGCAGCTTCTACCCGCTGGGATCGAGGAGGCGTTCGACTTCTTCAGCAAGGCTGAGAACCTGGAGGCGATCACGCCCCCCTTCTTGAACTTCGAGACCACCACTCCCGGCCCGATCGAGATGGAGGTCGGCACCCTGATCCGCTACAAGCTTCGCCTCCGCGGGATCCCACTGAGCTGGCTCACCCGGATCGACGAGTGGAACCCTCCCCACAGCTTCGTCGACCGTCAGCTCAAGGGTCCCTACGCCCTCTGGCACCACACCCACACCTTCGAGGAGATCGACGACGAGCACACCTCTATGACCGACCGCGTCCGCTACGGGCTGCCGCTCGGCCCGCTCGGCGCAATCGCCCGCGAGGTCCTGGTCAAGCGTGACCTCGACCGCATCTTCGACCACCGCTACACCAAGATCGAGGAGATGCTGACTGCGGACGAGGTGAATCGGTGAAAGAGTCCCCCGAGCCGCAGTCGAACGAGGGAGCGAGATGAGCCACAACCGGATCGAGATCGAGCGCGAGGGACGGGTGGTGGTCGCCCGGCTCTCCAACCCTCCCTACGGGTTCATGGACCGGGAGATGGTCGCAGGCCTCGACGAGCTGGTGAGCTCGCTCGTCGGTGACCGCAGCGTCGGCTCGGTCGTGATCACCGGGGGCCAGAGCGGGCGCTTCGTCACCCACTACGACGTCGCCGAGATCCTCGCCGGGACCGAGAGCTTCGGCGCCGAGGTAGGACCGCGGGCGGCGGGGGCGACCCTGGCGGCGACCGGGGGGCTGCGGCGCCTCCCCTTGATGGGAGCGGCATTGAAGCGCACCCAGGCGGGCGGAGTGGTCGAGCTGCAGCAGATCCACGATCTCTTCCTGCGGATGAATCGCCTCGACAAGGTCTTCATCGCCGCGATCGGCGGGCCGGCGATGGGCGGCGGCTGCGAGCTGGCGCTGAGCTGCGATCTGCGGTTGATGGCCAAGGGCGAGGGGCGGATCGGGCTTCCCGAGACCACCCTCGGCATCCTCCCCGGCGCCGGGGGCACCCAGCGGATGGCGCGGGCGGTGGGGACGGCGCGGGCGCTCGAGATGATCTTGGAGGGGGAGGCGCTGGAGGCCGAGGCGGCGGTCGAGGCGGGACTGGTCAACCGCGCGGTTCCCGCGACCAAGCTCTTGGAGGAGGCGATGGAGGTGGCCGAGCGGATGGCGCGGCGGGCGCCCGGGTCGATCGCGGGCGCAAAGCAGGCGCTCTACTTCGGCGCCAGCAAGCCGCTTGCCGACGGCCTGGCGGAGGAACGACGGCACTTCCTCAGCGCCGGCTCCGCTCCCGAGGCCCATCGCGCGATGGCCGCCTACGTCGCCGAGCTGGAGGAGTCAGGCAAGGTCCCCGCCGCCGACGGACGCCGCTTTCCCAAGTGGCAGGCCGGCGAGGTCGTGGACATGGGGGCGGGAACCGATGACGATGGCTGAGCCGGAGCCCGATCGGCTCGGAGGCGACGATGGCTGAGGCGAGCCTCCCAAGGCGCCTCTACGACGCCACCTACGGGCGGGTCTTCGCCGCCGTCTACGACTACGGCATAGCCGCGAGCGAGGAGGCGGGACTCGCCGAAAAGCGCGCCGCGTTGGTCTCCGGCGCCGAGGGGCGGACGCTTGAGCTGGGAGCGGGCACCGGGCTCAACCTTCCCCACTATCCGGAGGCGACCACCGAGATGGTGCTGAGCGAGCCGTTCGGCCCGATGGCCTCGCAGCTCCGGGAGCGTGCGCGGGAGCTGGGCCGCCAGGTCGAGGTGGTCGAGGCTCCCGCCGAGAGCCTCCCACTTCCCGACGACTCGGTAGATACGGTCGTCGGCACCCTGGTTCTCTGCACCGTCGACGATCCCGAGGCCTCCGTCGCCGAGGTGGCCAGGGTGCTGCGGCCGGGCGGTCGCTTCCTCTTCCTCGAGCATGTCCGCTCCGACGACCCCGACCGTGCCCGCTGGCAGGACCGGCTGCACGGACCATGGTTCGCCTTCGGCCACGGCTGCCACTGCAATCGCGACACCGCCGCGACCCTGCGGCGCTCGGCCCTCGAGGTCGAGCGGATCGATGACGGCAAGATGCCGAAGTCCCCGCCGATCGTCCGTCCGCTGATCAGCGGCAGCGCCAAGCTCCCGGGCTGACTTGCATCGAGCCGCCGTTCATGAAAGAACACAATCAGCGTCCAAACCAAACCGAGGAGAGATGACATGCCCCAATTCGTGCTCTTGACCAAGCTCACCAGCGACGGAGTCAAGACGATCAAGAACAACCCCAACCGGATCACCGAGGTGAATGAGGAGATGGGCCAGATCGGCCTCGAGGTCAAACACCAGTGGGCGACCCTGGGCGAGTACGACTTCGTCACCATCATCGAGGCGCCCGACGCCGCGACGATGGCGAAGGCGTCGGTGGAGCTCGGCTCCCGTGGGACCACCGTCAACCAGACCCTGACCGCGTTCACCGCCGAGGAGTTCCGCGACAACCTCTAGGGCTGGGTGCGGAGCGACCGAAAAGCCAGCGGAAGGCCAGCCAGCCAGATGAAGGTCCTCGTCGTCGGGGGCGGGGGGCGCGAGCATGCGCTCGTGCGCGCCCTCTCCCGCTC
>JBPCOO010000090.1:0-6918 GCA_051000155.1 Solirubrobacterales bacterium
TCCGCGAACACGTTGAGCTGGGTGTCGTCGGTGTGGGCGACCCCCATGTCGTGCTCGTAGTGGCCCTTCCAGAAGAAGGTCTCCCCGCCGGAGATGCGCTCGATGTCATCGGTGGCGACGCCGCGACTGGTGAGGACCGCGATCTCGTCTTCGCCGAAGTCGTCGCCAACCGGTCCGACTACGCGGACGTCGGTGAAGAAGCTCGCTGCCAGCGAGAAGTGGACGGCGGAGCCGCCGAGCATTTTCTCCCGCTCCCCGAACGGGGTCTTGACGGCATCGAACGCGATTGATCCAACTACGGTGAGTGACATAGGGCGGGCATGCTGGCACAAGTGGCTGGGTCAAAGAATGTGCGCCGTCGACGACGCGCGAGCCACGAGAGGGCTTCCGTGCGGCTGTATCCCGTACGAACGCCTCTCGTTACTCGGGCAGCAGGCGCAGCGCGTCGCAGTGCGCTGGGCGCACCACCGAGAAGTCACGGCGGTCGAGGGTCGCGACTTTGGTCTCCCCCAGTTGCTCGCAGGTGATGATCACGGCGGCATCCACGAACCCGAGATCGAGGGACGCGTAGCCTTGCTCGAGCTCCGCGGCTCTTACGACGCCCTTGGGATCGAGTTGGTGCAACCTGTAGGCGCCGCTCTGGAGATCCTCGGTGAACGTGCACCAGGCTTCGGTCGCATCCCATTTCCTAAGCCAATAGTTGACCTCGACCAGTACGGCGGCGGGGACGACCAAGTCTTCACCGGTCGCATCAACCATCGCCCTGCATGCATCGTGATCAGGGTCGGCGGCATCCAGCAGGGCAGCGATCGGCCCGGTGTCGAGGACGAGCGACAAACGTCAGCTGCGACCGCTATGGCGAGCTGGGGCGTCCTCGCCCTCGGCGATCTGGGTAGTGGAGGTACCGTCGCCTCGAAAGACCCCGAATCGCGGCATCCGCTCGCCGCGAAGGCGCTCCGCCTCGGCCTGGACCGCTTCGCGCAGAACCTGGGTCAGCGAGACGCCGCGGCGCTGCGCTTCTCCCTCGAGCAGGTCGAGGTCATCTGAGGGCGCGGCGACAGTCGTTCGACGCATCATGCATCAGAGGCTAGCATCAAGGACGCTGACCGGCGACGGGGCAAGCTCCTGCTCGGTCCCTCCGCCTGAGGGGCTCGGGGGCGCTTCGAGGGTCTCCCCGCTGAGGGCGCGCGGCCTCCTTCGGCGCCCGAAGCTTGTCACTACCTGTAGCCTTCGGGAGTGCAGGAGGTCGCCATCGGCCGGGACCGTTCCCGATTCCCGATGCCTCCATCAACCCAGGTCGAGCCCCTGATCCGCCGGGCGCAAAGGCGGAGACCACGCTCGACACCCACGCCCGAAAGGCAGCGAAGACCTATATGAGTGACGCATTCCGAGACCTCGGTCTCAAAGAGGACATCTGCACCGCCCTCGACGAGCTCGGCTTCACCGACCCCTCCCCGATCCAAGAGCAGGCGATCCCGGTGGTCCTGGGGGGCCAGGACGTGATCGGCCAGGCGCAGACGGGTACCGGCAAGACCGCCGCCTTCGGCCTGCCGCTGATGCAGTACATCGATCCCGAATCCTCCGATACCCAGGCGATCGTGCTGACCCCCACCCGGGAGCTCTGCATCCAGGTGACCCAGGCGCTCCGCTCCTACGCCGAGCACCTCGACGTCAACGTGGTCGCCGTCTTCGGCGGCACCTCGGTCCGCGAACAGGCCGCCCGGGTCCGTAGCGGTGCCCACGTGGTCGTCGCCACCGTCGGCCGGATGAAGGACCTGATCGGTCGCGGCGCCTTGATCCTCACCTCGGCCCGCTACGTCGTCCTGGACGAGGCCGACGAGATGCTGGACCTCGGCTTCATCGAGGACGTCGAGCAGATCCTTCGCACCTGCCCCGGTGGCCGGCAGACGATGCTGTTCAGCGCGACGATGCCGCCGCCGATCCAGAAGCTGGCCGAAACCTACATGTACCACCCGGAGATGATCTCGATCACCCCGAAGCAGCTCACCGTCGACGCGATCGAGCAGGCCTTCGTCGAGGTCGACGCCAAAGCCAAGGGCGACAAGCTGGTGGAGATCCTGCGCAAGGAGGAGCCCGAGCAGGCGATCGTCTTCTGCCGGACCAAGATCGGCACCGCCCGCCTTGACAAGCGTCTGCGGGAGAAGGGCTTGCAGTCGAAGGCGCTCCACGGCGACATGAGCCAGGGCCAGCGCGACGGGGTGATGATCTCCTTCAAGGAGCACCAGTCGCCGTTGTTGGTGGCAACCGACGTGGCCGCCCGAGGACTCGACATCGAGCACGTCACCCACGTGATCAACTTCGATCTGCCCAACAACACCGAGATCTACGTCCACCGGATCGGCCGCACCGGTCGCGTCGGACGGACGGGCCGCGCGATCACCTTCGTCACTCCGAAGGAGCGGCCCGAGATCGAGCGGATCGAGCGCGAGGCGAGGACCTCGATCGGTGAGTGGGAGGAGCCCGACGAGCGGATCGAGCACGCGCCGCGACCCAAGCGGCGGGACCACTCCGGCGAGCGCCAGCGCCAAGGTAGGGGAAGGGAACGGGCCGCGCGCCGGGATTCCGGTTCGGAAGAAGAGCGCGACGCGCGCGGGGGGCGCAACGCGACCACCGACCGCGACCAGCGCGAGGCGCCGGCCGACGAGCCGAAGCGCACCGAGCACGAGCCTGAGCCGATCGAGGACGAGGCCTACGGCGACGACTCCGAGGGCCGCAACGGCGACGGTGCCCACGCCAAGCTGTTCATCAACCGCGGTGCCCGCAGCGGGCTCGAGGAGTCCGACATCGAGTTCGGCCTGGTCGAGGGGGCGGTGATCCCCGCCGAGGCGATTTACGACATCCGAGTGCTGGAGCGCTTCACCTTCGTCGATCTCGACTCCACCCACGCCGGGACGGCACTCGACCGGCTCGACGGCACCAAGCTCGCCGGCAAGCAGATCCGGGTCGAGTACGCCAACGACTGAGCGGGGCGACGGCAGCCCGGGGTCCGCTCTCCGGCCCTACGCCCGATAATCGAGCGATGGGAGCGGCCCCTTGGCAGCGCGATCACCTCGGCAGGCGCCATCCGCTTGCGATCGCGCTGGCGGTCTCGATCGGCGGCGCGGTCGCCTATCTGATCTGGGCGCCGCAGACGCTCGACCTCGCCGCCCAGACCTTCCGCGCCGACCTCTGGGAGCGCGACGGCTTCGTCATCTGGAGCCCCGCCTGGTACGGCGGCATGACCGTCCCCGGCTACAGCCTGCTCTATCCGCCGCTTGGAGCGCTGCTCGGGCCGGTGCCCTTGGGGGCGATCTGCGCCGTCGTCTCGACCTGGCTGTTCGGCTCGATCGTCCTGCGGGCGGTCGGCGACGATGGCTGGCTCGCGGTCATCTGGTTCGGTCTCGCTTCGCTGGTGGCGCCATTGGGAGGGCGGACTACGTTCGCGCTGGGCCTCGCGATCGGGCTCGGGGCGGTCTGGCTGGTACAGAAGCAACGACCCGCGTCGGCGTTCGTGGCCGCGGTGGCGACGCCGCTCGCGAGCCCCATCGCCGGGCTCTTCGGCGGGATCGCGGTAGCGGCGGTCGTGCTGGCTCGCCTGGTGCCGCTGGATTGGTGGGCACGGTCCAAGCGCAACTCTGCCCGGCGTAGCGGTGGCGAGGTCGCACTTGAGCACGGTGACGGTGTCGAACTGCGACCTCGCGGCTCGCTCCTGCCCGCAGCCGCGGCTCTCGCCGGCTTCGGGCTCGGCCTGACGATCCCCGTCCTGGCCTTCCCCACTGGCGGGTTTCAGCCGTTCGCCCCGAGCGCGTTCGTCTGGATCCCGCTGGCGGTCGCGGCCCTGCTCGCGCTCACGCTCGGAGGCTCGCGCTGGGGTGCCCTCCGCTGGGGGGCGATCCTCTACCTCGCGCTCGCGACCTTCGTCCTGCTGGTCGAGACGCCGCTGGGTGGCAACGTCACCAGGCTCGGTCTCACCTTTGCCGGCCCGATCCTGGCGCTCGTGCTGGTTGCCCGACGACCCGCCCCCCCCATCCTCGCCCGCCCGATCCTGGTGGCCCTGCTCGCCCTGCCCTTGATCTACTGGCAGTGGACGGCTACGGTCCGCGACCTGGCGGCCGCGCAAGGAGACCCCGCCACCGAGCCCGCCTACTACGCACCGTTGCTGGCCGAGCTCGATCGACGCGGCCTCGATGACGGCGACCGGGTCCACATCCCGCCGACCCGCAACCGCTGGGAATCGGTCTACGTCGCCGAACGGATCCCGATCACGCGCGGCTGGTTGCGGCAGCTCGAGGCTCCCGACATCGACCTCTTCACCGGTGGGAGTCTGACGGCGGCCACCTACGCGAGCTGGCTCGCCGAGAACGGCGCCGGCTGGATCGCGCTTCCGGACGCGCCGCTCGACTACATCGCCACCGATGAAGCCGAGCTGATCTCCGCCGGCCTCGACTACCTCGGGCCACCGGTGTGGAGCAACGAGGACTGGGATCTCTACCGGGTTGGGCTCGGATCCGGCAGCGGCCTTTCCTCCGCGTCCTCCGATCGGGCCACCTGGCGCTCCGGTTCCGCACCCAGGATCCGCTGGAGCCCCTACTTCACCCTCGAAGCCACCGATCAAGCGTGCGTCCTCCGAGAGGGCGAATGGACACGGACCGAAGCTCCTCTCATCCCCGGGGGCTCCCGGGCGGCGGCGCGAGTCTCTCCATCGGAGGACGAGGTCCAGTTCGGGACCGAGCTCTCCCCGGCGGGCGCGCTTGGACGCGACCGCATATGCGACAACGCCGACTGAGGCGATCGAGAACAATGGGTCCGTGAGCGAAGTCCTCGTCGGCCCCATCCTCAGACATCTCGACCACTACTCGGCCACCGTCTGGGTGGAGCTCGACCGTCCGGGAGAGGTCGAGATCCTGGGAGCAACGGCGCCGACCTTCACCGTCGAGGGCCACCACTACGCGATCGTCACTATCGAGGGGCTCGAGGCGGGGAAGGCCCATCCCTACGAGGTCTCGCTCGACGGCGAGCGGCTCTGGCCCCCGACAGCCTATGACCTTCCCCAGCCCGTGATCCGGCCCGTGCCGGAGGGCGGCGATATCACGCTCGCCTTCGGCTCCTGCCGCGTCTCCGCGCCCCACCACCCGCCCTACACCTGGCGCAAACGGTGGCACCCCAAGGGGTGCGGCAAGGATGCCCTCCTGGCCTACGCACTCCGCATGCTGCGCTCGCCCTGCTCGACCTGGCCTGACGCCTTGCTGATGCTGGGCGACCAGCTCTACGCTGACCAGCCGCCCGAGCGGGTTGCTCGTCAGGTTGCTCCGCGGCGGGTTCACCCCGATGGCCCGGTCGAGGTGCTCGAGGACTTCGAGGAGTTCACGGTCGGCTACCGCGATGTCTGGGGCGAGCCGGTCGTGCGGTGGCTGCTCTCCAACCTACCGACGTCGATGATCTTCGACGACCACGAGATCGAGGACAAGTGGAAGACCTCCCAGCCATGGCTGGATCGGATGCGCCAGCAGGACTGGTACGCCGACCGGGTGTTTGGCGGGATCATGGCCTACTGGATCTACCAGCATCTCGGCAACCTCTCCCCGACGGAGCTGCGTGAGGACGACGTGCTCCACCGTCTCCACGAGCTCGAGGACGGGGGCGAGTATCTTCGCGGGTGGGCCGAGGAGGCCGAACAGCAGACCGATCGTTCCCGCTTCAGCTTCGACCGCAACATCGGCAGCGCCCGCCTGGTCGTGCTCGACTCACGCGCCGGACGCACCCTCGGCGAGGGCGAGCGGCGGATCATGGATCGTAAGGAGTGGAAATGGGTCAGCGACCACGCCGTCTCCGACAAGCGCCACCTGATTCTCGCCAGCTCGCTGCCGTTTTTGCTCTCACGCGGTATGCACGACGGTGAGGCCTGGGCGGAGGCGGTGGGGAACGGTGCCTGGGGCGAACGGTTCAAGTCGCTCGGGGAGAGGGCGAGGATTGCCGCCAACCTCGACCATTGGGCCTGCTTTCAGGACTCCTACCGGGAGTTTGAGCAACTCGTGATCGACCTGGCTCAGGGCAGGTGCGGCCGGCCGCCCCAGTCGATCGTGATGCTGGCCGGCGACGTCCACCACTGCTGGGTGAGCGAGGTGGGATTGCCCGCCGAGGAGGGGCCAACTGAAACGGAGATCTGGCAGGTGGTCTGCTCTGGTCTGCGCAAGGAGCTGAAGCTGAACGAGCGGCTGGTGCTGGGATTTGGGCACACGGGACTCGCGCGCGTGGTCGGCGGGATCCTGCGGCGGACGGCGAGGGTCGCCCCACCTCGCCTGCGCTGGCGCCCGATCTCCCGGCGCTTCTTCCACAACCAGATCGGGACCTTGATCATCTCCGGCGACGAGGTCGGGGTGAAGCTGGAGGAGATCGCCGGCCCCTGGAAGGATCCCCGTCTGGCACCCATGTACGAGGGGAAGTTGAGCGGCTAGATCGGATCACCCGAGGGCTCACGCTCGGCCTCGTAGCGTTCCCGCTCACGCTGGTGAGAGCGTCGTTGATCTCCAGCTCGCGACCCTCGATCAGCTCGAAGGTCTGGGTTAGGCGGTAGTGTCCCTGAATCAGTTGGCCCAGCAGGTAGCCGAGGGCCGCGATGCAAGCGAGCGCGACCAGATCAGTTGGTGAGCGTGAGCCCGAGCAGATCCTCCAGCGTGGCGATCGTCTCAGCCGGATCACGGTGCCGGATCGCCCGCATCCCCACGGCCTCGGCGCCCTCGACGTTCTCGCGCAAGTCGTCCACGAACACGCAGGCCTCCGGCGGGAGGCCTATCCGCTCGGCTCCGAGGCGGTAGATCTCCGGTTCGGGCTTGTGCAGGCCGACGTCGCCGGATATCACTACCCCGTCGAAGATCTCCAGCGGCGCTCGCTCATAGATTCCGGTTCCCCAGGAGTTGG
>JBPCOO010000096.1:0-2532 GCA_051000155.1 Solirubrobacterales bacterium
GGCATGGAGTTGCTGATGATCGCATTGCTCTGCGCTCTCGGATTCGGGTTGGGCCGCGCAGCCGGAGCTCCGGCGCTGGTTATGCCACCGGTCGTCGGGATACTGGTCGAGCTGACGTCCAACCTCGCTCGACAGCGGGTTTCGGGACGCGCGAAGAGCTCACCCTCCTACCACGGCAACTCCTCCCCGATCAGTAGCCGCCGGATCATGTGGAGGGCGACGCTGACCGAGCGGTCGCGGACGTCGCCACGGCCTCCGGGAAGCTTGGGGTCGCGGACCAGGCGGGGGCCGTCGCGCCCGGCGACGCAGATGCAGACGTAGCCGACCGGCTTGGCCTCGGTGCCGCCTTCGGGGCCGGCGACGCCGGTGATCCCCACCCCCACCTCGGCGTCGAAGCGCTCGATCGCGCCCGTGGCCATCGCTTCAGCGACCTCGATTGAGACCGCGCCACGGGCCTCGATCAGCTCGCCGGGAACCCCGAGCAGCTCCCGCTTGGCCTCGTCCGAATAGGCCACCGCCCCGCCGGCGAAGTAGGCCGACGCGCCGGCCCTCTCGGTCAGCCGCGCCGCCAGCAGCCCGCCGGTGCACGACTCCGCGCAGGCGATGCTGCGCCCGGCCAGGAGCTCCGCGACCAGCTCGTCGATGCTCTTCCCCGACTCGGTATACACGTAGGGGCCGTGGCGCTCGCGCAGGCCGTCGAAGAGCGCCTCCTGCGCCCCTTCCTCGCCCTCGCGGAAGCGGACGTCGATCTCCAGCTCCGCGCCCCGCCGCAGACAGGTCGTGATCTCCAGCTCGGAGATGTCAGCCTCCGCCTCGATCTCCCGCAAGCTCTTGGCCAGGGTCGACTCCGGCACCCCGAACATCTTCATCGAGGCGGTCAGAAGCGAGTCGGCCTCGCCCAGTAGATCCACCACCGGCTCGCTCGCGATCGCCGCCGGCCACATCGTCTGCAGCTCGCGTGGCGGACCCGGCAGCACCACCACGACCGGGTTTCCACCGGCGGCGGGAACCACGACTCCGGGAGCCGTCCCCGCTGGGTCCAGCGGGATCGCGCCGGCGGGGATCATCGCCTGCTTGCGCGTGCCCGCCCGCATCGCCTCGGGGTCGAATTTCATCCGCTTGGCGAAGCCCTCGATGATCTTGGTTATCTTCTCCTCCATCGCGGAATCCAGCAGCATCTCCCGGCCGCAGAAGTCGGCGACGATCTGGGTGGTGAGGTCGTCGGCGGTGGGTCCGAGCCCGCCGGTGGTGACGATCAAATCCATCCGCTCGCGCCCGAGGAAACCGAGCAGCGCCGCGAGGTCCTCCGCGCGGTCGCCGACGCAATCGAGATGGGCGACCTCCACTCCCAACTCGCCCAGGTGCTCGGAGACCCAGGGACCGTTGCGATCGATCGTCCGCCCCGTGATCACCTCGGTGCCGGTGACCACGATCCCGGCGCGAACGCTCACGGACAGTCGTCCCCGCGGTAGTTGACCTCCCTCACTCCACGTGAGTCACCCTCGTAGGTGACCGGGTCGGAGGTCTCGATCACCTCGGCCTCCTTGCCGACCTTGAAGCGGATGATGCCCGCGGAGATGTCGAGGCGGTAGCGCTTGTAGCCGTTGAAGGTCTCCCTGTCGCCTGCCGCGAGCGGCTGGGAGTCGATCAGCGCCTTATCGCCGCCGCCGACCAGGCAGGCGATCCCGCCGGAGGTCCTCGCGACCAGCGCGACCTTCTCCTTGCTCAGCTTGCCTCCCGAGCCTGAACCCGATCCCCCTTTGCCGGAGTTGCCCTTACCCGAGCTCTTGCCGCCGTTGCCGCCGTTGCCACCGGCGCCGCCGGCGTTGCCCTCGCGTCCGGAGCGATTGCCCTCGCCTCCGCCGCCGGAGCCGTCGTCGGATCCAGCACCGCCGAGCACAGCTATCAGGACCAGCACCACCGCCAGCCCGACCAGCAACGCGGCGATCATCGGCGCCCGGCTGGGTGGCCGGTCGCCGATCCGCTTGCGCCCGGTGAGGACGTTCTCGGCCGCCGGGGTCGAGCCCGGCTCGGCGGCGACCTCGTGGTGGCGGCGAAACTCGTCCGCCAGCAGCTCGCCGTCGAGGCCGAGGACCGAGCCGTAGGTGCGAAGGAAGCCACGTACGTAGACCGGTCCGGGGAGGATCTCCCAGTCCTCGTTCTCGAGCGCGCGGATGTAGCGGGTGCGGATCTTCGTTTGCTCCTCGGCCTGCTGCACGTCGAGCCCCAACCGGGCCCGGGCCTCCCGCAGGGTGGCGCCGATCGGGACGCCGGGCTGTCCTTCTCCGTTGCTCATCGGCCCTCAGTATTGCGGTAGGAGCCGGGCGCCACCCGGCTCAGCCGGAGACCTCCTCCAGCTCCGCCTCCTCCGTCGGCGGATCGCCCCCGGTGTTCGGCTCCGGATCCGACTCTGGGGACTCATCGACGGTCTCGCCGGACGCAAGCAACCGGGGCACGTCCCCGGCGCCGACCAATACCTGGCGCGGCTTGGAGCCCTCATAGCCACTGATCACTCCGCGCCGCTCGAGCATG
>JBPCOO010000099.1:0-2840 GCA_051000155.1 Solirubrobacterales bacterium
GGGGGGAAGGCCATGATCGAGGCGGCAAAGATCACCGGAATCACGCCGGCCATGTTCACCCGGAGCGGCAGATAGGTGGAACCGCCGGTGGTCATCTTGCGGCCGACCACGCGTTTGGCGTACTGGACCGGTATTCGCCGCTGGCCCTCCTGCACGTAGACGATCCCGATGATCACCGCGATCGCCACGAACGGCATCATCACGAGGAAGACCTGGTCGGGGTTGGTCCACCAGGCGGCGAGTCCGCCGGGGAGGCCGCTGACGATCGAGGCGAAGATCATCAACGAGATCCCGTTGCCGATGCCGCGCTGCGTGATCAACTCGCCGAGCCACATCAGCAGGACGCAGCCGCTGGTGAGCGAGATCACGATCAGCATCAGCACCGGGAAGGTCAGCTCGCCGCCAGCGACCACGCTCTGGCCGCTACCCCCGAAGGACTGGAACAGAAAGACGTAGCCGAGTGACTGGAAGAAGGCCAGCCCGACGGTGAGATAGCGCGTGTACTGGGTGATCTTCTGCTGTCCGACCTCGCCCTCCTTCTGGAGCTTCTCCAGGGACGGGACGACCACCGTCAGTAGCTGCAGGATGATCGAGGCGGTGATGTAGGGCATGATCCCCAGCGCGAACAGCGATAGCTGGGAAAGCGCGCCGCCGCTGAACAGGTTGAGGAAGCCGAGGATGTCGCCGGAGGCGAAGTTGTCCTGGATGCCCTCGAGCGCGTCCGGATCGACCCCGGGCGCGGGGATAAAGGCGCCGAGCCGGTAGAGCGCCAGCATCGCCGCGGTGAACGCGAGCTTGCGCCGGATCTCCGGAACCGAGAAGGAGTTGCCGATCGTCCGGAGCATGGGGAGCGCTAGTCGAGCAGCTCGGCGGAGCCGCCCGCTGCCTCGATCTTCTCTTTGGCGCTCTTGCTGAAACCGTGGACCCGGACGGTCAGCTTCTTGGTGATCTCGCCGTTGCCGAGGATCTTCACCGGATGCTTGCGGGTCGCCAGGCCGGCGGCCTTGAGCGATTCCGGCGTCACCTCGGCGCCCGCCTCAAAGCGCTCCTCCAGCGTCGCCACATTGACGCCCTGGGTGCGGGTCCGGAAGGGCTCGAACGGCATCGACATCTTGTTGTTGGGCCCGCGCAGCTTGCGCATCCGCATGTGGATCGGGGTCTGCCCGCCCTCGTAGCCGGCCTTGCGCTTGGCGCCCGAGCGGGAGCCGTATCCGTTGTGGCCGCGACCGGCGGTCTTGCCGAGGCCGGAGCCGTGGCCGCGGCCGCGGCGCTTGGGCTCGCTGCGACTGCCCGGCTTGGGACGGATCGTGTCGAGACCGATCTCTTCGGGGTCAAGACGTGCCATCAGGAGGCCTCCTCGATCGCAACCAGATGGGTGACCACGCGGATCATCCCCTGGAGGTTGGGGCTGTCGGAGCGAACGGTCTCGCTGCCGATGCGGCCGAGCTCGAGGCTGCGCAGGGTGTCGCGCTGAGTCGGGCTGGCGCCGTTTGCGGAGCGCACCTGCTTGATCTTCAGCTCGGCGGCCATCACTTGCCCTCGGGACTTTCACCCTCGGCCTCGGCTGAGCCCGATGCGGCCTTGGCCGGATCGGCGTCGGCGGCCTCGATGCTCGCCTCGGGCTGTCCGGCAGCGACGTCGGCGTCCTCAGCCTTCGCCCCCTTGCCGGCCTTCGACGGCTTCTCCTCCTCGGCCTTCGACGGCTTCTCCTCCTCGGCCTTCGCCCCCTCCTCGGCCTTCTCCGACTTCTCGGCCTTGGCGCCGGCAGTCTCGCCGTCGGTGACCGCGTCGACCGGAGTTGGGCCGGTCTGCTCGGTGGCCTCATCGGTCTTGGGCTTGGCCTTCTTGGTGACGCCGAGCACCTTGTGGACGTCGATCCCGCGGAGCTCGGCGACGTCCTCAGGCCGGCGCATTCCACGCAGGCCCTCCATCGTCGCCTTGACCTGGTTGATCGCGTTGTTGGTGCCGATCGACTTGGTCAGCACGTCGCGAACCCCCGCCAGCTCGAGCACCGCGCGGACGCCGCCACCGGCGATCACGCCGGTCCCCTCGGAGGCGGGGCGCAGGACGACGTGGCCGGCGCCGAAGCGACCGACGTTGAAGTGGGGAAGCGTCTGCCCGTACTTGGGCACCTGGTAGAGGTCCTTGCGGGCGCGCTCGACCGCCTTCTGGATCGCCAGCGGCACCTCACGGGCCTTGCCGTAGCCGATTCCGACCACGTCCTTCTCATCGCCGACGGCGACCAGCGCCGTGAACGAGAACCGGCGACCGCCCTTGACCACCTTGGCCACGCGGTTGATCTCGATCACCCGCTCCTGCAGGTCGAGGCCCTGGGGGCTGACTCTTTCGTCGATCTTGCTCATACGGTCTGGGTGTCCTCTGGGTCGGAGTGGTTGAAGTTAGCGGGCTCGGGTCACGGGCTGCGGCGCTCGGGGGTGCTCAGAAGCGAAGGCCGCCCTCGCGGGCTCCGGCGGCCAGCTTGGCGACGCGCCCGTGATAGCGGTAGCCACCGCGGTCGAAGACGCACGCGGACACCCCGGCCCCCTTGGCGCGCTCGGCGAGCGCCTCGCCGATCTTGGTCGCGCGCTCGGAGGAGTCGAGATCCTTGAACTCGGCCTCGGTCCAGTTGGCCTGGGCCAGCGTGTTGCCGGCGCCGTCGTCGATGAGCTGCACGAACAAGCCGCGGTTGGAGCGGTATACCGCCAGGCGGGGTCGCTCGGCGGTGCCGCGGACCTTGGCGCGCACCCGGCGGCGGCGGCGGGCTCGTCGAATCCTGCTGGTTGAAACTGCCATCTCAGATACCTCCTGCGGCGCTAGGCGCGCTTACCGACCTTGCGTCG
>JBPCOO010000186.1:0-11341 GCA_051000155.1 Solirubrobacterales bacterium
ACGTGGTCGCACCGGTGGCGCGCTCGCATCGGCCGGACCTGCTGATCATCTCGGCGGGTTTCGACGCGCACGCCGACGACCCGCTCGCCCAGTGCCGGCTCGACGACGACTGCTACGCGCAGATGACGGCGACCGTGCGGGAGCTGGGTGCGGAGTGGGAGGTCCCGGTCCTGGTCTGCCTGGAGGGTGGCTACGACCTCGACGCGCTCGCGCGGTCGGTCCTGGCGACGGTGCGCGCGCTCGGTGATTCGCTGGCGCCGGCGGCGTCGGATCCGGAGATGGCGAGGGAGGAGCGCGAGCGGTTCGCGCCGTACTGGCCCGAGGCGCTCGGGTAGGCGATCGGCCGGTCTCGGCCCGGCCCGGGGCTCAGTCGGTCATCCGCGTCCGGATCTCGTCCAGGAACGAGCGCGGGAAGCCGGGAACCTGGTCGAGCTCATCGACGCTCGAGAGGCCTTGCTCGTCGCGGTGGCGCAGAACGCGCTTGGCCTGGGTCACAGACATACCGAGGCTGCGGAACTGCTCGAAGTTGGCTGAGGAGAGGCTGATCAGGTTGCGATCGTCGGTGGGCTCCGATGGGGCTTCGGACGGGACGGTGGCCGCCTCGGCGGCGGGCTCTGGGGCCGGGTCGGGCTCCGGCTCCGGCTCGGGGTCGGCTTCAGGCTCGGGCTCCGGCTCTGGTTCGGGCTCGGGGGCGGGCTCCGGCTCTGGCTCCGGCTCCGGCTCTGGTTCGGGCTCCGGTTCCGGCTCGGGTTCGGGTTCCGGCTCGGGCTCGGGTTCAGGTTCCGGCTCGGGTTCAGGCTCGGGCTCCGGAGCAACTTCCGGCTCTGGCGCCGCTTCCGGGGTTGCCTCAGGCTCCGCCGCCACCTCGGTTTCCGGCTCGGCCTCGGTGCGCTCAGGCCCTGGTGGGGTGGCCGAGGTCTTGCGCGCTCGTTCGACGGCTTCGGTCGCCTTGGCTCCGATGCTCCCGATCCGCTCGGCCGCCGCGCGGAAGCGCTCCTCCCGCGTCCGCTCCCGACTGCGCCGATCCTGATCCGAAGCCGCCTGCTCCTGACGCTCCGCCTCGGTGAACTGGAATCGCACCTCCTCCAACTCCCGTCGCAAGTTCGACAGCTCCCCCTCGAGCTCGGATCGTTCCCGCTCCCAGCGCTCACGCTCCTCCTCCAGCTCCGAGCGCAGCTCGCTCGAGATCCGCTCGCGAGCATCGGCCAGCGCCTGCTCGCGCTCATCGTCCCCGCGCCGGCGTTCCTCCTCCAGCTCCTGACGCAACCGGTACTCGACCGAGGAGGCGCTCTCCTCACGGATCTGGGCCTCCCTCTCGGAAAGCTCCGCGCGGGCCTCGCGCTCGCCCTCCTTACGCAGTGCCTTGGTCTGGCCGCGGAGCCAGGCAGCGGCGGAGGCGCGAGCGTCGACGCTGGTTCGGGCCGCCTCGGATTCGGCCCCGCGGGCGCGCTCCTCCGCCTCCTGCATCCGTCGCTCGGCCTCTGCGATTGCATCGGTGCGTTCGGTTGAAACCGTCTCCAGCTCGCTTCGCAGCTCCCTCAGCTTGGCCTCTGCCTTCTCGGCACCTTCGCTCCGGGCCAGCTGGACCGCCTGCTCGAGCTCGGCCTCCCCCCGCTTGCGCTCGGCGTCGAGCTCGGCGTTGCGGCGCTCCTCCTCCTCCGACCGCACCCGTTCCTCGGTCTCTTGGGTGGCGGCGACGCGCTCGGAGGCGATCCGCTCCTCGACTCCCGATTCCGCCGCCTCGACCTCCGAGCGCGCCCGCTCGGAGGCCTCACGGGCAAGCTCCTTGGCCTCGGCGACCTCGCGTTCGCTCTCGGCGCGGAGCTCCTCCAACTCCTCCTCCCGCTCGCGGACGCGAGCGTTGGCCTCCTCGGTGGCCTCGGTGGAGACTCGCTCTCGCTCTGCTTCGAGGTGCTCGGCGGCCTCGGAGCGGAGTCGCTCGGCCTCGGCGATGAGGCTGCGCTCGGCGGCCGCGACCCGTTCGGCCGCCTCCACCGCGCGCTCCTCGATCAGGCTTAGCTTACGGTCGGAATCCTCGATCAGCCGGACCTTCTCCTCCCGCTCCCGCTCCAGCTCCAGCTCACGGGCGGCGAGCTTCTCGGCGAAGCGGTCCTCGGCGGCCCGTCGCGCGATCGCCACCTCGTTTCGGATTCGCTCCTCGGCTTCCTCCTGGAGCTGGCGCACGCGCTCGATCGCGAGCTTCTCCGCCTCGGCCTTGGCGCGCTCGCGCAGCTCGCGGTCGCGGGCCTCGGTGCTGCGCTCGACCTCGCGCTCGAGCTCCTTGCGACCCTGCTCGCGGGCCGCCTCTATCTGTTCGGCGAGGTCGCCGTGAGTCTCCTCGAGCGCTTCACGACGCGCCTCGTGAGCGGCTTCGGCGATCCTCTCGGTGGCCTCGCTGCGAGCGAGGCTCAGCTCACGCTTGAGCCCCTCGGTCTCGGCCTCGATCACCTCGCCGGCCCGTCCAATCGACCTGCGCTCGGCCTCGGTTCGCGCCCGCTCGGCGGCGGTCGCGCGGACTTCGGCCTCCTCCACCCGGCTGAGGGCCTCCCGGAGGGCCGCGGTCGCGGTCTCCCTCTCGGCCCGCTCGGCGGCGAGCTCCGCGGCGGTCCCCGCGGCGACCTCCTTGCTGCCCTCGCGGCGGCTCTGCTCGGTCCGCCGCTCGGCCTCGCGTTCCAGCTTCTCGCTCTGAGCCTTGAGCCGGGCATCCGCTTCCTCTCGAACTTTGGCCTCGGTTTCCGCTCGCACCTTTTCCACTTCAGCGCGCACCCGCTGCTGTGCCTCGCTCTTGAGCGAGTCGACCTGGCGTCGGAGCCAGCGGCTCGCGGCCTCCTTGGTCTTTGCCTCGATCTGGTCGCGTTCCCGCTCGAGCTTTTCGACCTTGCTCTCGGCCTCGAGCGATCGCGCCTCGGCCCCCTCGAGGCGCCCACGCAGCTCCCCGCTCGCTCCGGCGGCGAGGCTCTTGGCCTCGTCCAGATCCTGCTCGAGGGCGAGAATCTCGTCCATTGCTCGCATCTCGGCGGCTTGGGCGGCCTGGTCGGCTGCAATCCGGATGCGCTCGCTGGTGTCGCCCGGTCGAATCTGGCGTGGGGGAGGCGTGGCGGCCCCCTCGGGGGCGCTGGTGGTCAGCTTGCTCGAGGTCGGCCACGCCAGCTGGCCGGCTTGCGAATCTGGGTCGGAGGCGGCGGCCCCCGGGGTTTCCTCGGCGTCGTCCCCGGTGCTCCGAGGCGGCGTCTCGGCGGGGGGCTCGGTAGCGGTCGATGCCGCCGGTTGCGGATCGTTTGAGGGGGCGTGGGCGGCCTCCTCGTCCTCGGAGTCGCCTCGCGTCCATTCGTGGCCTTCGGCTTCCTCCCGCGCCTCCTCACTCGACCCTCCTTCCCGCTGCTCGCCTTGGGTCGATCCCTCTTCGTCATCCAGGTCGAGGGAATCTCCCCCGGCCGTGTCGTCGATCGGTGGCTCCCAGGCCGCAGGATCCTCGGCTCCGACCGGGATCGCGGGCCCTGCCGCGGGCTGGACCTCGGTCCCCGGCTCCTCCGAGCTCGTTTCGCCGTCGTCGGTGTCGGCGCGGTCGGTGTCGGCGCGGTCGCGGTCGTCCCCGCCGCCGGAGTCGTCGTTGCGTCTGAAAAATCCCCTGCGTCTGGCCATGGGCTCGCTCAGGTTATAGGGGATGGATCGAGACTCCGGGCGTTGCGAGCGCCAGTTGAAATAGGCTGGCCGGCAATGGGTCGTCCGCCAGCTTCATTGCCCGCCCGTTACGGCAGCCGCTTTTTCGTCGAGGGAGTCCCCGACGCCGCCTTCCCCGAGCAGGGAATGTCGGCGCGCGACGCCTACGAGCTGATTGAGGAGGAGATGGCGCTTGACGGCGATCCCGCGCGGAACCTGGCCACCTTCGTCACCACTTGGATGGAGCCCGAGGCGAAGGAGATCGTCGCCGAGAACCTCCATCGCAACTTCATCGACCATGCGGAATACCCGCGGACGGCGGAGATCGAGCAGAGGTGCCTGCGGATGCTCGGCGATCTTTTCAACGCGCCGGGGGAGGTGAAGGGAGCGCGCTGCCAGGGCTCCTCGGAAGCGATCATGCTGGCCAGGCTCGCCGCCAAGTGGCGCTGGCGCAACCGGTTGGGAGCCGGAGTGGAGGGGGCTAGGCCCAACCTGGTCTACGGACGCGATGTCCATGTGGTCTGGGACAAGCTCTGCCGCTACTTCGACATCGAGCCGCGGACGGTGCCACTGCATCCGAACCAGTACACGATCGGCGCCGAGCAGGTGGAGCCCCTGATCGACGAGAACACGATCGGGGGTGGTCGCGGCGCTGGGGACGACCTTCACCGGCCACGCCGACGAGGTCGCCGAGATCGACGAGCTGCTCGGCAGGCTGCGCTCGGAGCGTGGCCTGGAGGTGCCGCTGCACGTGGACGCCGCCAGCGGTGGATTCGTCTGGCCGTTCCTCTACCCCGATGAGGTCTGGGACTTCCGGCTGGAGTCGGTGCGCTCGATCAACGTCTCCGGGCACAAGTTCGGGATGGTCTACCCGGGGATCGGCTGGCTGGTCTTCCGCGAGCCCACCGATCTTCCCGAGGACCTCGTCTTCTACGAGAACTACCTCGGCGAGACCGACGCCACCTTTACCCTCAACTTCTCCACCGGCAGCTCGATGGTGCTTGCCCAGTACTACAACTTCTGCCGCTTCGGGCACTCGGGTTACCAGCGGATCATGGAGGCGATGGCGGCCAACGCTCATCACCTGGCCGAGCGGCTGGCCGACACCGGCAAGCTCGAGGTGATCGGCGGCGACCGGCCGCAGCTTCCGCTGGTCTGCTTCCGGCTGGCAGGCGAGGACGGCTACGACGAGTTCGACCTATCCTCTCAGCTCGCCTCCAAGCGCGGCTGGATGGTCCCCGCCTACACCCTGCCGCCGGACGCGGAGGAGGTGACCGTGATGCGGGCCCTGGTCAAGGAGAACGTCGGACACGCCGCCGCCGAGACCCTGGTCTCCGATCTCGGCGAGGCGTTCGCGCTGCTGGCGAAAAAGGGCGGCGTCCACGAGGACGAGCGGGGCATGGGGCAGCGCGGTCCGGGTTACTGAGCGGCGCTTGCTGAGCGGCGAGTAGCCGGCGTGCTTCGTCGGCGCGCGGGTCCCCTCGCCCCGCTTGCGCCACATAACTTTCACTCCGCCGTGCGTCAATCGTCACATCCAGGTCTTGTTCGGTGCATCGATCGTCCCGAGGATCGGAGCTGCACATGCAACCGAGGCCTTGACCGGCCAAAAAGGAGAATGGGATGCACGCAGCATTCGGATACATGCACTGGCTCGCCGCGACCGCGGTCGATCGGGTCCGCTCGCAATCGGGACAGGGGACGGTCGAGTACGTCGGCCTGATCCTGATGGTCGCCGTTCTGATGGGAGGAATGATCACCGCGATCGGTGGCCTCAACAGCCTCCCCGGCAAGGAGCTGGCCGAGGCGATTACCGGCAAGATCGTCTCGTCGGTGAAGAAGATCACCTTCGGCTCCTAGATCAAGGTGCCCGCCATGGCGGGTAGCGAAGCCTGCGGCCGCTTCGCGGCTGAGACGGGAATCCGCTCCTTGCGGCGACGGGGCGCCATCTGCCGGCGCCCCGTCGTCTGCGAGACTGCCGCGAATGGCCCAGCGAAGCTACGACCGCGCCCCCGCAGACCTGCGACCGGTCGAGATCGAGCCGGGGTTCGTCCGTAGCGCCGACGGCTCGGCTCTGATCTCGGTCGGCGAGACCAGGGTGATCTGCACCGCCTCGATCGCCGATCGGGTCCCCCACTGGCTGCACGGCAGCGGCCGCGGCTGGGTCACCGCCGAGTACGCGATGCTCCCCGCCTCCACCGGCGAGCGCAAGGACCGCGATATCTCGCGGGGCAAGCTCGACGGTCGCTCGGTGGAGATCCAGCGGCTGATCGGCCGCTCGCTTCGGGTGGTCGTGGACATGGAGGCGCTCGGGGAGCGCGCTGTCTGGGTCGACTGCGACGTGCTCGAAGCCGACGGCGGCACCCGCTGCGCCGCGATCACCGGCGGCTTCGTCGCCCTCAGCCTCGCGCTCCGAAACGCGGTCGGCGAGGGGGACCTCAAGGCACTGCCGTTTACCGGGTCGGTGGCGGCGGTCAGCGTCGGCATGGTCGGCGGCGAGGCTCTCTGCGACCTCGACTACAGCGAGGACTCAACCGCCGAGGTCGATGCCAACGTGGTCATGACCGGCGAGGGCGGCCTGGTCGAGGTCCAGGCGACGGCCGAGCGGACCCCGCTCTCTCGCGCCTCGCTCGACCAGCTCCTGGGGCAGGCCGAGGCCGGGATCGACCGGCTACGGGCCGCTCAGGAGCGGGCCTTGGGCGTTGAGGGGTGAGCCGCGATGGGCGGGTCCCCGCTTGTTGTCGCCACGCGTAACGATCACAAGCTTGCCGAGTTGGCCGAGATCCTCGATCGCTTCGAGCTCAAGCCCATGCCCGAGCATCTCTCCTCCCCCGAGGAGACCGGGAAAACCTTCGCTGCCAACTCCTTGATCAAGGCTCGAGCTTGCTTTGAGGCCACCGGTCAGCCCGCTCTCGCCGACGACTCGGGGATCGAAGCGGCGGCGCTTGGTGGCCGGCCGGGGGTCCACTCCGCCCGCTACGCCGGCGCGGGGGCAAGGGACGAGGAGAACCTGGCGAAGCTGCTGGCGGAGCTGGCTCCACACGAGGATCGTTCCATCGCCTACGTCTGCGTGCTGGCCTTCGTCGCACCCGGCGGCACCGAACTTCTGGCCGAGGGGCGCTGTAAGGGGCTGCTCGCGAGCAAGCCCCGCGGCGGGGGCGGCTTCGGCTACGACCCGGCGTTCATCCCGACCGACACCCCCGCGGACGATCTGCGCACGATGGCCGAGCTCTCTCCTGCGGAAAAGCACGCGATCAGCCACCGCGGGCGAGCGGCCCGGCGTATGGCGGCGATCCTCGGGGGCGGGCCGGGGGAGGGCTCGTAGCGATGATCGCTTCCAGCACCGAGAGAGCCCGCTCGAGCACCGAGGGAGGCGGACGATGATCTCCTCCAAGTCCGGCGCGGCGCTCCTTTCGATCGCCTCCAACTCGGTGCTGATCACGCTCAAGCTCGCAGCCGGGATAGTCACCGGCTCGATCGCGATCCTGACCGAGGCGATCCACTCGGTGGTCGACCTGCTGGCCTCGGTGGTCGCCTACGTATCCATTCGCAAGGCCTCGGTCCCCGCCGATCGCGACCACCCCTACGGCCACGAGAAGGTTGAGAACGTGGCCGCCGGAGCCGAGGCGATGCTGATCCTCGTTGGAGCGGGGATCGTCGGCTTCGAGGCGATTCGCAGGCTCGGCGACGGCTCTGAGATCGAGAGTCTCGGCTTCGGCATCGGCGTGATCGCGATCTCGCTGGTTGCCAACCTGTTCGTCTCCGGCTTCCTCTACCGGCGCGCCACCCACTTCGAATCGCCGGTGCTGGAAGGAGACGCCGCCCACCTCCGCGCCGATGCCCTCACCTCCGCGGCGGTGCTGGTCGGCCTACTCCTGGTCGAGCTGACGGGGGAGCCTGCCTTCGACGCGATCGCCGCGCTGGTGGTGGGCGCGGCGATCGTCGGCACCGGGGTGCGGTTGATGATGCGCTCCGGCCGGGTGCTTTTGGACGAGGTGCTCCCGGCCGAGGAGTTGGACCGGGTCGAGGCGGCGATCGAAGCGTCCCGCCCGTCCGAGATGGCCGGCTATCACCAGCTTCGGGGCCGGCGCGCCGGAGCCCGGCGGCACATCGACCTCCACGTCCAGTTCGTGCACGGGACGAGCCTGGAGACCGCCCATCGGCATGCGCACGAGCTCCGCGACGCGATCGAGGCCGAGTTCGGTGCGGCTGAGGTCCTGATCCATCTCGAGCCGGAGGACTCCCTGCGGCCGACCGGCAAGGAGGGCCCGTTCAGGTCAGGTTGACCGCGGCGGCCAGGCCGACCGCTGCGGCCGTCACCGAATACCCGGCGTAGCCGTTGAGCGCGAGCAGGATCATTCCCAGCGCGCAGATCGCGACCACCGCCCACCAAGAAGCTTTATTGACGTCCATCCTCGTATCTTCTCACCGGTGAGACTCGAGCGGAGCCCCCGATGAGCGCGACCCCCAGCTCAGCTGCCACCGAGATGGTCGAGCGCCTGGATGAGATCGCTCCCGGGATCAAGGCGATCGCCGTTCTCCACCGCGACGAGCTGGTCGCCGCCTCCTCGGAGGGCGCCTGGCTGGAGCGCTGCCGCCGGCTTTGGGAGCTCGCCGATGCCGAGCCGACCGGCGCCGGCGCCGCGAGCCAGATCCACATCGGGGTCGAGGAGGGAGAGGTCTTCGGCCTGCGCGAGGGGGAGCTGCGGGTGGTCGCGGTGACCAATCGACTGGTGCTCGCGTCGCTGGTCTTCTGGGACCTACGGGCGATTATCCGCGGAATTCGCAGCAGGCACGGGGGCTGAGGATGGAGAAGCCGTACCGCTTCATCCGCGACGTGGTCGCCGAGTACACCGAGGAGGGCGCCGCCTTCTTCCGGCGACGGCGGGCGCGCTCACAATCGTTCGTGCGGATCACCCGGGCCGACGGCTCGATCCGCTCGCCCGAGAGGACCTCGAGCGTCGCCGAGCCGTGCTTCGAGCTCGCCCGCGAGCTGCTCGAACTGGGGGAGTAGCCGTTCGATCCCAGCCCGACCATCGCCGGGGCTGGCGAAGGGTCCGGGGTCTTCGGGGGCGGCAGCCTGCCCGGCGGGGTTGGGCGGAGCATGGAACATTCGTCCAGCTCCATCGATCGCTGTGCGAAGGCTCGCCCGTCCGCCTTACGGACGGCCTTGGAGCGCGACCCCGACCTGCGGGAGGAGTTGACCCGTATCTGCGCCGGGCTCGGCCCTGCAGCGCGTCGAGCGTTCCTGCAGGAGCTGCTCGTGCGCTTGCCGAAGGTCGAGCGCCCGGCCGCCGCCGTCTTGCCGGCACTGGAGGCGAGCGCTCGCCGCTCCGGCGGTGCCGAAGGTGCAGCAGAGCGGAGTCCGGGTAGTCAACGATCGCCCGGCCGGCGGCCTCAGAGCCGGTAGCGGTCGAGGTCCTCGTCGAGGCGGCGTTGCTCGTCGGCATCCGGGGCAGGGGTTCCGGCGACCGCGGGGGCCGGGCCGGCCCCCTCGCGCCTCCAGCGCCCCACGCCTCTACCCAAAAAAACCGCGCCCCCGAGGATCGCCGCCCCCGGCACGATCCAGGCCGCGAGGTCGAAGCCCTGGGTGGAGGGCAGCGCCAGCACCTCGCTCCCGTACTCGTCCACCAGGCGCTCCTTGATCTCCTCCTTGGTCAGGCCTTGGCCGATCAACTCACGGATGAAGGCGCGCTCGCGCTCCGCTTGAGGGGACTCGGCGAGGTTGAGCGCCGTGCCGCAGATCGGGCACATCACCTCATCCTCGATGTCGGGGAGGGTCGCCGATCCGCGGGGCTCCCCGCCGGAGATCGATGGCGAGGCGTTGCGTTCCTGCGCCGGGACGGGGGCGGGGGCGGCGAGTAGCGTCAGCGCCGCACAGATCGCGAACGCGATCAGAAATGCCCGCCGGAAGGTCCCGATCATGATTGGGCGCCGGCCGCGCGACCCTCCTCCACCGGGGCGGGGTTGGCCTCGATCAGGGGGGTGAAGTCCTCCTCCAGGAGATCGAGGTCGACGGGGCCGCGCCGGACGAGCGCAATCTGCCCATCGGGATTGATCAAAAAGCTCTCGGGCAGCGCGAAGATCCCGTACTCGTCCTTGAACTTGCCCTCGCCGTCGCGGAGCATCTCCCAACTCAGGTCGAACTCGTCGACGAACTCCTGCGCGTCGCCGGAGAGATCCTCGGTGTTGACGCCGACCACGACCAGCCCCGAGTCGCTCATCTTCTCCGAGTAAGCCTCGATCGCCGGAGACTCGGTCCGGCACGGCTCACACCACGACGCCCAGAAGTTGACCAGCACCCACTGACCCTCGTAGTCGGCGAGCGAGGCCTCGCCGGAGCCGTCCAGCATCGGCAGCGGGGCCGATGGAGCCGGCTCGCCGACGGCGATGTTCTCGGCATCGGTGGAAGCCAGCCCGAAGGTGAGCAGGCCGACCACCGCCAGCGCGGCCATCACGGCGATGAAGGATCGGTTGGACATCACCGGGCAAGGTTAGAGAGCCCCACCCGCCGCCCCCGTGAAGTCATCTAAACTCGAGCCAGCGCTGCGGATGTAGCTCACCTGGTAGAGCGCGAGCTTCCCAAGCTCGAGGTAGCGGGTTCGAGTCCCGTCGTCCGCTTGGGGCGGGACGTGGCGCCACCGTCGCGGCGCTGCTGCGGCGCTAGCCGGCGCTCGAGGTCGCGGGCGGGCCGTAGGCGACCTGGCAGAAGCCGTGGTTGCAATAGCCGCGCGGGTTCTTGGCGAGGTACTGCTGGTGGTAGTCCTCGGCGTAGTAGAAGTTCTCGGCCGGTTTGATCTCGGTGGTGATCTCGCCGAAGCCCGCCTCGCTCAACTGCTCCTGGTAGGCCTCGCGGCTCGCCAGCGCGGCCTCGAGTTGCTCGTCGGTGGTGGTGTAGATCGCCGTCCGATACTGGCTACCGCGGTCGTTTCCCTGGCCCATGTACTGGGTCGGGTCGTGGTTTTCCCAGAAGACCTTCATCAACTCGTCCACGCCGACGCGGTCGGGGTCGTAGACGACCAGCACCGCCTCGGTGTGGCCGGTCTTCCCGGTGCAGGTCTCCTCGTAGGTGGGGTTCGGCGTGGTTCCTCCCGCGTAGCCCACCGCGGTGGTGTGGACGCCATCGAGCTCCCAGAAGAAGCGCTCGGCTCCCCAGAAGCACCCCATGCCCACGATCAGCTCCTCGGTCCCCTCGGGGAACGGCTGAGTGAGCGAGGTGCCGTTGACGTAGTGCGCCGGAGGATCGGTGATCGGCTCGGAGCGGCCCGGGAGGCACTCGGTGGCGGAGGGGACTCCCTTGGGGCTTCTGGAGAAAATGCTCATTGGTGCTCCTTGCGTTCGTTTCCGATCTACATCTACGTTAGCCACCGGGCCTCCGCGGTTGCTGGATCGGAGGGGAAGCTCTCCAGTTGCCCGGCGGTACGGCCTCTCTAAGCCGCGCCGGGAGGTGGCGCCGTGGTTTGCTCCGCCGCCCGCTCGACCTCGGCAACGTCCTCGTCGGTTGGGCCTACGGTGCCGACGCCAACCGGGATCAGATCCCGCTGGCGCTCGATCTCCGCGGTCGAGCACCCTTGCTCGCGGGCGACCTGCTCGAGATGGTCCAACAGCACCAGCAGGCGTTTGGAGACGACCGGGTAGGGCTCGGCAAAGATCCGGACCTGCTCGAAGCCGACCTCGACCAGCT
>JBPCOO010000172.1:0-3097 GCA_051000155.1 Solirubrobacterales bacterium
GGAGCATCTTCGCCACCCCCCGGTCCTCGTCGCGGTCGATCGTGGTCGCGATCACCGTCAGCGAGCCTCCAGACTCCTCCTCGGTCTCCCTGCCGCAGGCGAAGATCGGCTTCGCCTTCGATGGATCAGCCGCGGCAACGCCCAGCCGCGAGAGCGAGTCGACCAGGACGACGACGTCATCGCCGCCGGCGGCTCGGCGTTTGGCGGTCGAGACCGCTCGCTCGACCACCGACATCTGCTCGCCCGAACGCATGTCGGCTCCGGCGACGGCCAGCTCGACGCTCTCGCCCACCGCCTTGCGCCAGGCCGCCTCCTCCTCGGGCCGCTCGTCGACCAGCACGACCGAGACCTCCAGGTCGTCGGCCCCCTCGAAGCTGCGGGCGAGGGCGCGGAGGAGGGTCGTCCTACCGGAGCCGACCGCGGCATCGACGAGGACCCGCTGGCCCCGCGCCAGCGGCGCCAGCAGATCGATCGAGCGCAGCAGGATCTTCTCCTCGTCGTTATCGGCCCCCTCGCCGTCGAGCGGCAGCCTCCGGTGGGGCGCGACCGGGGTGAGCTCGTCGAAGCCCGACCCGGAGCTCGGACCTCCCTCCCCGGGCTCGGTGCCGTTGACCTGGTCGACGTGGACCAGGGCAGGGTGCCGCTCACCGCGTCGGGGGGGCCGGGATGGGCCGCTGACCCGATCGCCGCTCTCGAGCTCACAGCGCCTGATTTGCGAGGGCGAGATGTAGACGTCATCGCCGTCGGCATCCTCGTCGGGGAGGCGGATGAAGCCGTGGCCGCGGGAGGTGATCTCGAGCAAACCCTCCACCTGCTTCTGCTCGCCACCGCCGCCTTTGGAGTCCTTGCCTCCGCGCCCACCGCCGCGATCGCCGCCGCCGGAGCCGCCGCGACCCGACTGCGGACCGCCGGATCCTGAATCCTCGTCGCCCCGGGATCCTCGCGCGGGCTTCGGCGCCCTCGACGGCTTCGAGCCTGCGTCGGGATCTCGCTTGCCGACCTCCTCGATCAACTCGTCGCGGGTCAGCTTGCGGAAGCCCTCGATCTCGAGGTCGGCGGCCAGCTCGTGCAGGTCGGCGAGGTGGCGGCTCTGTAAGGAAGTTGCGTTCATCCGCCGCAGGATAGGGATACCGCAGGCGATCCCAAGCCGCAGGCCGTTCGCCAGCGTTGGCGAGCGCGTCCCCACGCGGCGCGGGGGTCAGACTGCGGGCGCCTCGCCGGCGGGGTCGCAGCCCTCACGCGCCATCTCAGCCGGCCAGGCCTCAGCCTCCTCGACTACCCTGCTCCGCTCCCAGCCCAGCTCGGCGCCCATGGCCTCCGCTACCGCCATCACCGACTCGGGGGTACGTAGCTCCGGCGCGGCCACCAGCGCCAGCCTGGTTCGTCGCAGCAGCACGTCACCTACCGAATGCGCCTGCTCGAGCCGCGCCGCAATCACCGCCTCGGCCAGCAGATCCGGCCTGCCACCGACGATCGGACGAGCCAGCCTCGGATCGGCGGCCGCCGCCGAGAGCACCTCACGCGAGGCGTGGCCGTAGCGGAAGGCGAGCTGATCACGAACCTCCTCCCCGATCTGGCCCGGCTCCAACCCGTCCGGCGGCTCCAGATCCTCCGGCGCCGCCTCCATCCCCAGCGGGATCGAAGCGGTGCGGCACTCGACCTCGCGACCCTCCCGCTCGGCCACCCGATCGACCACCTGCTTTGCCATCCGTCGCCAGGTGGTGAGCTTGCCGCCGGTGATCGTCAACATCCCCGAGGAGGTCTCATAGAGCTCCGCCTTGCGGGAGATGTCTACCGACTTTTTCGGATCGCCGGTTGAGATCAATGGCCGCACGCCCGCGTAGGCGCCGCAGATGTCCGCACGCTCGAAGCCCGTGTCGAAGTAGTCGTTGGTCGCGCCGAGCAGATAGTCGACATCGCCGTCGCCGGGGCGAACCTCGTCGATGTCCCCGTCGTAGTCGTTGTCAGTGGTCCCGACCAGAGCCCGCCCGAGCCATGGCAGGACGAAGATCGTCCGGCCAGCGCCGGCGGGGGCGATGCAGGCCGCCTCGTTCAGGGGCAGATCCTCGAGCGGCAGGGTGATGTGGGTCCCGCGCGAGGGGGCGATCCTCGGGACCTCCTCCTCGCTGGTGATCTCCCCGGGGCGGATCTGGTCGGCCCAGACGCCGGTGGCGTTGATCACGTTGGTGCCCTCGATCCTCAGGTTCGAGCCCGTGAGCCCGCAGCGGGCGTTGACCCCGACCGCCTTGCCGCCGCGCTCAATCAGGGAGGTGACCGCGAGCCGGTTCGCCGGCACCGCGCCGAACCGCTCGGCCTCGCCGAGGATGGTCAGGACGAGGCGGACGTCGTCGGTCTGGCAGTCGTAGAAGAGGTAGGCCTCCTTGGGGTCCCGCGGCTCCAGCGCCGGCACGTAGGCGAGCGCCTCTTCGCCACTGATCGTCCGATGGCGGTCGGGAGCCCAGCTCTCCCCGCCGTCCTCGCCCGGACGCTGCTTGCGGCCCTGGCCGACCCGGGTGGAGGCCATCACGTCGTACATGTTGAGCCCGATCCCGATCTTGAAATCACGCCGCTCGTCGCCGAGGGTCGGTACCAGATAAGGGGTCGGGTAGACGAGGTGGGGGGCGAGCTGGACCATCAGCTGGCGCTCCAGCAGCGCTTCTCTGACCAATCCGAGGTCGAAGTTCTGCAGGTAGCGAAGGCCGCCGTGGACCATCTTTGAGCTGCGGGAGGAGGTGCCGATCGCCCAGTCGGTCCGCTCGATGATCGCGGTCGAATACCCGCGCGAGGCCGCATCCAGCGCCACCCCCGCCCCGGTGACCCCGCCGCCGATAACGATCACGTCGAAGGGCTCGGCCTCGAGCTCGGTCAGGGCTTTCTCGCGGGAGATCATCTGGGTGGGCTGGGCGCCGGGAGGGCCGGCGGCTCAATCGGTGTAGATCACCGTATCGCGCAGGGGAGCACGCTCTGGGGCGCGCTTGTCCTGGATCGGGTGTCCAAGGTGGAGCAGGCCGACCACGCGCTCGTCCGCTCCAACCCCGGCCGCCTCGCGACCTTCGTCATTGCGAAGGAAGCCCGGGGTCCGCCAGTAGCCGACCAA
>JBPCOO010000178.1:0-4238 GCA_051000155.1 Solirubrobacterales bacterium
AGCTCGTCGCCCAGCACGGCGAGGAACTGTTCGCCGCCGCCGCCAAAGCCGGTGTGGAGTTGCGGTTCGAGGCGGCGGTCGCCGGAGCGATCCCGATCGTCCGGGTCGTCTCCGAAGGCCTGGCGGCAATCCAGATCGAGCGAATCTCGGGGATAGTCAACGGAACCACCAACTTCATCCTCTCCGAGATGGCCGCCACCGGCGCCGACTACGCCGACGTGCTAGCCCGCGCCCAGGAGCTCGGCTATGCGGAGGCGGACCCGACCGAGGATGTCAACGGCGCCGATGCGGCGGCGAAGATGGCGATCCTGGCGCGGCTCGTCTTCGGGACCCCGGTCGCCCTCGATGAGGTCGACTACGAGGGGATCACCGACGTCCACCCCGACGACATCGCCTTCGCCCGGGAGCTGGGGCTGACCCTGAAGCTGTTGGGCGTCGCCGAGCGCCACGGTGAGGCGATCAGCGCCCGGGTCTTCCCATGCTTCCTCTATAGCGGCCACCCGCTCGCCCCCGTCGACGGTCCCTTCAACGCGATCACCGTCGAGGCACCGGCGATCACCGAGGTGACCATCTCCGGCCCGGGGGCCGGCGGAATCGAGACCGCCTCGGCCGTGTTGGGCGACGTCGTCTCGATCCTCACCGGCAAGGCCCCGCTCCCGGCCGTGACCGGCAACCTTCCGGTAGAAGCGGAGCTGGAGTCGTCCTTCTACCTCCACCTCGACGTTGCCGATCGGCCGGGCGTCCTGGCGAAGATCGCCGAGGAGCTGGGCCGGTCGGGGCTGAGCGTCAAGAGCGTGGTCCAGCACGGGATGGGAGAGGACGCGCGCCTGGCGATGGTGATGCATCGTGCCCCCGAGCCGGACTTCTACGATGCGCTCGCGCGAATCTCGGAGCTGGATTTCCTCCGGTCCGCCCCGCGGGCGATCCGGGTCATAGAGAAAGAGTACGTATGAGTTGCATCGCGAGCAGCCGATGACCCAGCCCTTGATCGAGCGCTACCGCGACCGGCTCGGGGTCGGCCCCGACGATCCCGTGGTCTCCCTCAACGAGGGCTCGACCCCCTTGATCCCGGCGCCGCGGATCTCCGAGCGGGTCGGTGCCGAGGTCTACCTCAAGTTCGAGGGAGCGAACCCGACCGGCTCGTTCAAGGACCGCGGCATGACCCTGGCCGTCTCCCGCGCGGTCGCTGACGGCGCCGAGGCGGTGATCTGCGCGTCTACTGGAAACACCGCCGCCAGCGCCGCCGCCTACGCCGCCCGCGCCGGCCTGCGAGGGGCGGTGATCGTCCCCGAAGGGAAGATCGCGATCGGCAAGCTGGCCCAAGCCCTGATGCACGGGGCTCGGGTGATCGCCCTTCGCGGCAACTTCGACGACGCCTTGCGGATCGTCCGGGAGCTGGCTGACCGCCACCCGGTCGAGCTGGTCAACTCGGTCAACCCCCACCGGATCGAGGGTCAGAAGACGGCCGCGTTCGAGGTCTGCGATGAGCTCGGCGGGCCTCCCGACGCTCTCGCGATCCCGGTCGGAAACGCCGGCAACATCACCGCCTGGTGGCGGGGCTTCGGCGAGTACGACGCCGCTCCGATCGCCTACGGTTTCCAGGCCGCCGGCTCGGCGCCGCTCGTTCACGGCGCCCGGGTGGCGGAGCCGGAGACCGTCGCCAGCGCCATCCGCATCGGCAACCCGGCTCGCTGGGAGGAGGCGATGGCGGCGCTGACCGACTCCCGGGGGAGGATCGCCGCGGTCACCGACGAGCAGATCCTCTCCGCCTACCGCCTCCTCGCCTCGACCGAGGGCGTCTTCTGCGAACCCGCCTCGGCCGCTTCGGTAGCCGGCATCCTCAGCCACGGTTTGCCGGTGGTGGAGGGCGGCCGGCCCCCGGAGACGGTCGTTTGCGTGCTCACCGGCCACGGGCTCAAGGACCCCGACACCGCCCTCGGCACGGCTCCCGAGGTGCATGGCTGCGAGCCGGAGCTGGGGGCGGTCGAGCGGCTCGTGTTCGCCGACTGATTCGCGGAAGATGCGGCGACCGCGAACCACCGGCGGTTCGGGCCGTTGCCGATCGCCCTGATAGTCGGTAGCGTAGGTGCCCCGCGGGGGCGGCGCAAGCAGAGGGAAACGACCCTGCGAGGAAGGTGAGGTTGAGCGTTCAGGCGGATGATTGGACAACTGAGCCACCGGCGGAACCGCTTTCACCCGACCTGCCTGGTGCGCCTGCGGGTTCGGGGTTGGCGAGTCAGCTCGGCGGCGCCGCGACGGTGACCATCGACCGGCGCCTGGTCGTGGTTGCGGACGAGGGGGGCCCCGCGAAATCTCGCTTCAGCCTCCCCTCGCGGGTCGGGCTATCCCTCGCCGATGCATTTGGGGTCGAGGAGTACGCCGAGCTCGAGGCCGCCTGCCGCGCCGCGCTCGCCGGCGAGGAGGTGGTGCTGAGTTGCGCCTCGGCGGCGCGGAACGAGAGCTATCTGGTGCGGCTCGGGCCGCGGACCGATGGCGCTGAAGGAGCGATCAGCCTGTGGGTGGACATGGGCCAGGTCGGTGAGCGGAATCGGGCTGAGCGCGCGCGGGGGGATGAGCTCCGAGGGCTCTGGCTCGCTTGTCGCAGCCTCGCCCGGGTCGAGGGTCACGAGGCAGTGCGCAAGGCGATCTGCGAGGCGGCGATAGAGGTCGCCGCATGTTCGTCGGCGGCGCTGTTCGAGCCATTGGCCGGCGCACGCGAGCTGGAGATGACCGCGAGCGTCGGCTTGGAGCTCGCCCAGCTGAGGCTCCCCCTGGACGAGCTCTCGGGTGCCACCCTGGCGCTGCGCACCGGGGGTCAGCAGGCGACCTTGGCGGGCGACTCCCAGCCGCCGGGGGCGCGCGAGCTGATGGAGGCCGGCGCCGCCCGCTCGATGCTCTGGCAGCCGATCTCCCGTGGTCGCGTGGTTGACGCGGTCATCTGCGCCGGATACGGGGCCGGGATCGCTCAGCCGGCCGCTCGAGAGCGCCGGGTGTTGGAAGCGCTCGCGGTCGAGGGCTCGATGGCGTTCGAGCGAGATCGTCGCTGGAGCGCGATCGAAGCGGGGCCCGATTCCGATCTCGCCGGCGGGTTGGCGGGCCGGGCGACGTTCGGGACGTCGCTCGAGCGCGAGCTACACCGAGCCAAGCGGCAGGCCGAACGACTCAGCGTCGCGATCCTCCAGCTCGACCCGGCATCCGATGACGCCGGTGGGCTCGCTCCGGTGGCAGGCCGTGATCCGGCGGCGATCGCGGGGCTATGGCGACCTCGGCTCCGCGGCTGCGATCTGCTGGCCCACTACGGGCCCGAGCAGTTCGCCCTTCTGCTTTGCAATTGCGGCCCCCGGGACGGGGCCCGATCGCTTGAGCGGATGCGGGAGCTGGGCGGTCCCTCCTTCCACGCCGGCCTCGCGGATTCCGACGGCAGTGACTCTCCCGAACTGCTGGAGCAGCGCACGCTTGGAGCGCTCGAGCGAGCCCGTCAGGCGGGCCCGGGCTCGATCCACCTCTGAGGGCTTGGCGGGCCGAGCGCGAGCAGCCCCGTGTCCACCGGCCTCCGCGAGGCTCAACTATTCGACGAGATCACCGTTGAGGGGCCACGCAGCCATTCACGCGAGAAAGTCACGTTTGCGTTGCGTTCCCTTGCGAATGAGGTGCCACCGGTGCGCCCGCACCGGCGATCCTCGATCGATGCCGTCGAGGTATCTCGAGATGCTGGTCCCGCCGCGATGCCCGGTGTGCGGGGAGCTTGGCCGTGGCGGGGAGCCGCTTTGCGCACGCTGCCTCAGTGCGCTGGCGGAGCCCCGGGGCGTCGAGTTGGCGGCGGACGGGCTCGACTCGCTGCTGGCGGCATTCCCGCTCCGGGGGCGGGCGCACCGGATGGTTTCGGCGATCAAGCATCGCGGGATGATCGCGCTGGTCGATCTGGCGGCCGGCGCGATCGACGATGCGATCGAGATCCCACTGGTGGACCTGACCGTGGTCTCGGTCCCACCCGCCAGGCTTCGGTTGGCCAGCCGCGGCTTCGACCCCGCCGGGCTGCTCGCGGCCGAGCTGGCCGACCGCACCGGGCTTCCCCGGCGCTCCCCACTCGTTCGACGCGACCTCTCCCGGCAGCGGGGCCGGGGGCGAGGGGAGCGGCTGCGGTCGCCGCCGCGGATCGTGGCGCGCGCCGGAGCGCCGGAGCGGGTGCTCCTGGTGGACGATGTGGTCACCACGGGAGCGACCATGTCGGCGGCCGC
>JBPCOO010000198.1:0-4341 GCA_051000155.1 Solirubrobacterales bacterium
GGTTGCGGGATTGGGTGGGTATGAGCGAGCTGGATCGAATGCCCACGCGCCTCGGCGACTCGCCGGCGTTGCGCCGGGCCGCGGTTGCCGCAGAGTTGTTCGAGGATCACGCTCCGGCGCTGCTCGGGGGGGCTCGCGCGGCTTCGCTCTGCGCGGCGGACGCCGAGGACGCGCTCCAGCGTGGGCTCGAGGTATTCCTTCGCGAGGGTCCTGTCGGCACGTCGGACCGCCCCCTGGCATGGCTCCGGGTAGTGATCCGCAACGAGGCGATCCTGGTGCGGAAGCGGCGTGAGCGTCTGCTCGGGTTCGACGGGGAGCCTCGCCCGGAACGCACGGAGTCCCCGTGCGGACACCTCGGCCCGCTCCAGCGGCTGCTCGATCGTGAACGCTCCAATCGGGCAGCCGGCATTTTGGCCTCGCTCAAGCGCGACCAGCGTCGCGCCCTCGCCCTGCAGGCCGCGGGTTGCTCGTACGCGGAGATAGCTGCGATCTGCGACTGGACCTACACCAAGGTGAACCGTTGCATCAACGAGGGCCGCGCGTCGCTGGTGTCACTGGCGGCTGAGCCCGCGGGGTAGCCAGGCCGAGGATTGCCGCTGGCGCACGGGGTCCAGGCGATCGCTCCGGTCGGTATTGTCATCCGTCAAGAGCCGCAATCTGAGTGCTCGCACGCTGTGGGCATCACGGAGGGTGAGCGAAGGAGGAGTGGAATCAAAGGCATCGTCTTCAACCTGTTGGAGGAGATCGTCTCTGAGCAGCACGGCCCCGACACTTGGGACGCGCTACTCGATGCAACCGAGGTCGACGGCAGCTACACCTCGCTCGGCAACTACCCCGACGAGGAGCTGCTGGCCCTGGTGGGCCGCCGCCGTCGCGCTCGATAACCCCGCCGATGAGATCGTGCGCTGGTTCGGTCGCAACGCAATTCCCAAGTTCTACGGGCGCTACCCGCGACTGTTCGACCCCCACCGCACCACCAGCGCGTTCGTGGTCACCCTCAACGACATCATCCATCCCGAGGTGAGGAAGCTCTACCCGGGTGCCGACCCGCCCGAGTTCGACTACCAGCAGGTCAGCGAATCCAGGGTGGTGATGGGCTACAGCTCCAAGCGCCCGCTCTGTGCATTCGGCGAAGGTCTGTTGGTGGGCGCGGGCGAGCACTACGGCGAGACGATCGAGATCGCACGACCGATGTGCGTAAAGCGCGGCGATCCGCGCTGCGTGTACGAGGTGAGCATCGCGTGAGCACTGAGGCTCCGAGTGCCGAAAACCGACTCGCCGCGATCGAGCGCCGGCTCGAGCGGGAGCACCGCGCCCCTCTGGAGGCGGAGCGGATCGCGGAGGAGACGACGGCGGAGCTCTACGAGAGCCAACGGGAGCACGGGTTGATCGGCGAGATCTCGCACCGATCCAACCTTGCCGGCGGCTTCGACGAGGCGATCCGCGTCACCTTGGAGACGGTCCGCGCCCACACTCGCTGGGAGGTCGGGCATGCCTACGTGCTCGATCCCGAGCGCCACGATCTCCGGCCGACGGACATCTGGCACATCAACGCGTCCGCCGACTTCGAAACCCTGATCGAGAAGACGATGCGGACCCGCTTCGAGCTCGGCAATGGATTGCTGGGGCGGGTGGCGGCGGGAGAGGCTCCGGTCTGCATTCCGGACGTAAAGCACGACCCCGGCTTCATCCGCGCCGTCGACTCCGATCTGGAGATCCGAGGTGCGCTCGGGTTCCCCGCCCTGGTCGACGACCGCGTCTTTGCGGTGCTGGAGTTCTTCAGCGTCGCGGTCATGCACGAGCACGATCGCTTCAGCGCGATGATGGCCACCATCGGCTCACAGCTCGGGCCGGTGCTGGAGCGGATCCTGGTCAGGGAGGAGGTCGAGCGCAACAACCGTCGGCTCGAGGAGGCGAACGTTGACCCGGATGCAGCGGCTGATCGAGGATCTGGCTGGTCTATTCGCGCGTCGGCCGCTCCGAGCTCCGCACTCGCGAGGTCGAGCTGGAGGCGGTGATCGAGCGGGTCCGGCGCGCTTACGGCGAGGCGATCGCCGAAGCGGACGCGGAAGTGGCTTCGGTAGGGCCGCTGCCGGCGGTCGAGGGGGACCCCGGCGAGCTCGAGCGGCTGCTCTCCAACCTGGTTTCCAACGCGATCAATTTGCGCGGCGAGCGTGCACCGAGGATCGTGATCTCGGCGGAGCGGCGGCCGGAGGGGCGGGTCGAGGTGCGGGTGGCCGACGACGGCATCAGCCTTTGGTCCAGAGGGGGCGGAGTCTCAAGCTCCCGCGAGAACCCCCGGATTCGGCGATCTATGCACCTCCAGCGTGCATAACTCGCGGAATCCGGCGGCGGCCCAGCCGCCAATAAGCGCAGAACTCGAGCGGAGGGGGAGGGATTCGAACCCCCGGACCCTTGCGGGTCGGCTGCTTTCAAGGCAGCTGCAATCAGCCAGACTCTGCCACCCCTCCGGGGTTTGGTGCCAAGGGTAGTCGCAGCTTGGCCGATTCGGCCGGCGCGAGCGAATAAGGTGAGCCGGCGATGGCGGACACCGACGACGACGGACCGATCTGGCGCAACTGGGCGCGGGAGCAGTCCTGCCGGCCAACCGTGATCCGTCGCCCACGGACGCGGGAGGGCCTGGTGCGGGAGATCCTCGCCGCCCGCGAGCGCGACGACCGGCTCAAGGTGGCGGGGTCGGGCCACTCCTTCACGGGAGCTGCCCTCACCGGGGGAACGATGCTGCGGATCGAGGCGCTTGATCGGGTGCTCGGCTTCGACCCTGCAACGGGACGGGTCAAGGTCGAGGCGGGGGCGGTCCTCGGCGATCTCAGCCGGGAGCTGGACCGGCTCGGGGTCGCCTTCGCCAACCTCGGCGACATCGACCATCAGACCCTCGCCGGCTCGATCTCCACCGCCACCCACGGCACCGGCGAGCGCTTCCGGAACGTCTCCGCCCAGGTTGCCGGGATCGAGCTGATTACCGCCGACGGCGCTACCCATCACCTCAGCGCCGAGGCGGACCGGGAGTCCTTCGACGCCGCCCGGGTAGGCGTCGGCGCGCTCGGTGTCATCTACGCGGTCACGCTGGAGACGGTCCCCGCCTACCGAATCTCCCGGGTCGATAGGGCGCTGCCGCTGTCCGAGGTCATTGGCGATCTCGACCGGCGTGTCGCCGCTCACGACCACTTCGAGTTCTACGTCTTTCCCCACACCGGCAAGGCCGTCTGCCGCGAGAGCACCCGCACCGATGAGCCCGCGCGGCCTCCGCATCCAGCCAAGTCCTTCGCCCGGGAGGTGGTGCTTGAGAACTGGGTCGGCGCCGGCGCGGTGGCCCTGGCGCGTGCGCTCCCCTCCGCCATTCCCAAGCTCGGCGAGCTGGCCGTCGCCGGGGTCGACTCCGAGCGCAAGCTCGACAAGAGCTATGAGGTGTTCGCCTCCGACCGCCGCATCCGCTTCACCGAGATGGAGTACGCGGTGCCGCGGGAGCGGGCCGTCGAGGCGATCGAGCGGGCGGTCGAGATCGCGGAGAAGGCCAGCCATCGGGTCGCCTTCCCGATCGAGGTCCGCTTCGTCGCCGCCGACGATGCCTACCTCAGCCCCTCCTATCAGCGCGACGCCTGCTACATCGCCGTCCATCAGGATCGCAAGCTCGACTGGCCTTCCTACTTCGCCGAGGTCGAGGCGGTCTTCGAAGCGCTCGACGGCCGTCCCCACTGGGGCAAGCGCCACACCCTCACCCGCGCCCAGCTCGCCGAGCGCTATCCGCGCTGGGAAGAGTTCCAGTCGGTCCGCCGCCGCCTCGACCCCGACGGCGCCTTCTCCAACGACTACACCGACACGGTGCTCGGCCCGGTCGGTTGACTCAGAGAAAGCAGCAACCCTCGCCGCGGTAGGTCGGCACCTCGTCGACGATGCGGTCACCGGAGACCAGGTAGAGGCTGTTGAAGCGCTCGCACAGCTCACCCGCCTTGGCGTGGCGCATGTAGACGCGGTGGCCGATCCGCAGCCGCAGCGCCGCTTCCCCCAGCAGCGGCGTCTGCACCTCCCCGGCCCCCTCCCGGGCATCGAGGTGCAGGCCCTCGGGCAGGTAGGGCTCGGGCAGTCGGTCCTTGCCGGGCGCTCCCGAGGCGATGTATCCGCCCCCGAGCGCGGTGACCACACCGGGCGCCGAGCGCCGCACCACCGGCAGGGTGAACATCGCCGCCGCCTGGAGCTCGAAGCGGCTGTAGTGGTCGAACAGCACCGGCGCGTAGAAGCCCGAGCCCGCGGCGAGCTCGGTGATCGAGGGATCGGCGGCCGTCCGCTCGAGGCTCCCGGTACCGCCACCGTTTACGAACC
>JBPCOO010000032.1:0-6649 GCA_051000155.1 Solirubrobacterales bacterium
CATCGCCCCGAGCAATTGCTCGAGCTGGAAGGCGCGATTCCTGGTCGAGACCACCACGGCCACCCTTTGCGGCTCACCCGTCACGCTGCCACCGTAGCCGCAGGCAGTATCCCCCGGGGCCTCCAACCCACCAAGCGCGGGGGCGCGAGCGCGGGTTGGCGCTGGTCGAGGCTAGAGTCGGGTCGGTGGGCGCACCGTCTATCAGCGTGATCGTTCCGGCTCGCAACGCGGCCACGACGATCGCAAGATCCCTCGCCGCCATCGCCGCACAGGAAGTCGAGGGCGGCCTGGAGTTGATCGTCGTCGACGACGGCTCGACCGACGCCACCGCCCGCATCGCCGAGGAGGCCGGCGCCAAGGTCTTGCGAGTGCCCGCCCTTGGACCTGGCGCGGCGCGCAATCGAGGAGCCGCTCTGGCCTCCGCGCCGTACCTGGCCTTCACCGACTCCGACTGCTTTCCCACCCCCGGCTGGCTCGGAGCCGGGCTCGAGGCCCTCCGGCGTGCCGACCTCGTCCAGGGTCGGGTCCTGCCCGAGCCCGCGGTCACCCGCCGGCCGTTCGACCACTCGATCTGGGTGCTCGAGGAGTCCGGGCTATATGAGACCGCCAACCTGTTCGTGCGGGCCGAGCTGTTCGAGCGGGTGGGCGGCTTCGAGGACTGGCTCGAGGTGGATATCGGCAAGCGGCTGGGCGAGGACGTCTGGTTCGGGTGGAAGGCGCGACGCCTGGGCGCCCGCACCGCGTTCTGTGGGGGGGCGTTGGTACACCATGCCGTCCTTCCCCGCCGCTGGTTCGAGATGGTCGCCGAGCGCCGGCGCCTGACCTACTTCCCCGACCTGGTCCGGAAGATGCCGGAGTTGCGGCACCGCCCGCTGACCGCCCGGATCTTCCTCTCCCCCCGCTCGGCGGCCTTCGTCGCGGCTGCCGGCGGGGCCTTCCTCGGGGCCGGGGGCCGAGGTCGGGGCCGGTGGCTCTCCTCCTTGGCAGCCGCTCCCTACCTCTGGCTCCTGGCCCGTCGGGCCGCCCACCTCGGTCGCTACGGCGCGCGGGTCACCTTGGTCGAGGTCGCCGCTGACCTTGTCGGCTTCACCGCCATGGTGGCCGGCTCGCTGCGAACGCGAACGCCGGTGCTGTAGCCGGACCGAGCGACGGCGACCGGGGGCTCTCCCCTATGGGCCTATCCTGCCCGCGTGCGGATCTTGACCGTCGGGAACATGTATCCGCCGCACCATCTCGGAGGCTACGAGCTGATGTGGCGCTCCAGCGCGCGCCACCTCCGTGCCGCCGGCCACCGGGTGCGGGTGCTGACCACCGACTACGCGACCCCCCGCCCCGATCCGGCGATCGCCGAGGACCCGGAGATAGACCGCGGCCTGCGCTGGTACTGGCGCGATCACGCCTGGCCGAAGCTGTCCCCGCTGGAGCGGCTCCGGTTGGAGCGCCACAACCTCGCCCTGCTCGACCGCCATCTCGACGAGTTCCGCCCCGACGCGATCGGTTGGTGGTCGATGGGAGGGATGTCCTTGGGCATGATCGACCGGGCCCTCGCCCGCGGCGTGCCCGGAGCCGGGATCGTGGTCGACGACTGGGTCCTGTACGCACCAATCGTAGAACCGTGGGGACGGACCGCGGCCCTGCCGCGACGCGCGCGGGGCCTGCTCTCCTCCCCGCTGACGCCCCGCTCCCGCGCCCGCTTCGATCGGGATCTGGAGTGGGTGTTGGTCTCGGGGAAGGTGCGCGATCACGCGCGCGATGGCGGTTGGAAGCTCCCCGCCCACACCGTCGCGCACGGCGGCGTCGACGCCGAGCTGTTCGCCGCCGCTTCGGTTGAGCCCTGGCGGGGCAGGCTTCTACTGGTGGGCCGCCTGGAGGAACGCAAGGGAGTCCACGTCGCGATCGCCGCGATCGCAAGGCTGCCGGGGATGACCCTGACCGTGATCGGCGCCGGCGACGAGCGCTACCGGCGGCGGCTCGAGCAGGAGGCGGCGGAGCTCGGCGTCAGTGACCGGGTTTCGTTCGAGATCTGCGACCGCGAGCAACTACCCGCGGCCTACGCCGCCCACGATGCGGTGCTGTTCCCGGTCCAGTGGAAGGAGCCCTTTGGCCTGGTGCCGCTGGAGGCGATGGCGGTAGGACGGCCGGTGGTCGCCACCGGGACCGGCGGCTCCGGGGAGTACCTCGAAGACGGAGTCAACTGCCTCCTCTACGCGCCACCCGAGGACCCCGAGGCCCTCGCCGGTGCCGTCCGGAGGCTCGCCTCCGATCCCGAGTTGCGCCAAAAGCTGCGGGACGGCGGCGCCCGGACCACCGGGCGCCTCAGCCAGGACGCGTTCAACCGCCAGGTCGAACTGGCCCTGGGGAGAGCGGTCGACGGCTGATGGGCGCCACCGTCAGCGTCGCGGTCGTCTCCTGGAACAATCGGGAGCTACTTCGACGATGCCTGCGCTCCCTCGCCCCCGAGGCCGAGCGCGGCCGCTGCGAGGTCTGGGTCGTAGACAACGCCTCCACCGACGGCTCCGCGCGAATGGTGCGCGAGGAGTTCGCTTGGGTGCGGCTGATCGCCTCCGAGCGCAACCTCGGCTTCGGGCCCGCGGTGAACGAGGTCGCCCGCCGCACCGAGGCGCCCTGGATCGCGCCGGCCAACGCGGATATCGAGCTGACCTCGGGCGCGCTGGATTCGATGCTCGCCACCGCCCGCGAGGGTGCCGCGGTGGTCGCGCCGCGGCTGGTGGGCGATGGGGGGCGGGCCCAGCACTCGGTTCACGCCTTTCCTTCGATCCAGCTGGCGCTCGCGGTCGCGCTCGGCATCTACCGGGTGCCAGAGGTCGGCGAGCGGCTCTGCATCGAGACCTACTGGGACCCCGACCGCCCCCGGTGGGTGGACTGGGCGCATGGGGCTTTGCTCTTGATCGACCGTGAGAAGTTCGACCGGGTCGGCGGCTTCGACCCCGACCAGTGGATGTACGCAGAGGACATCGACCTGCAGTGGAGGCTGGCCCAACTTGGCCGGAGGACCCGCTATGAGCCGCGGGCGCGCGTCCGCCACGTCGGTGCCGCTGCAACCACCCGGGCATTCGGCGCCGACCGTACCCGTCGCCACCTGCTCGCGACCTACGCCTGGCAGCGGCGGCGGGTGGGCTCGACCACGGCCCGGGTCTGTGCCCTGATCAACACCTGGGGCGCGGGCTTGCGCTGGCTCGGCCTGGCGCTGGCGAGCCCGCTCGCCCCCGGACGCTTGCGCGAACCCAGGCGGCGCACGGGCGCATACCTGCGCGCCCACGCGAGGGCGCTGCTGGCACCCGCACGACCCGCCAAGGGGGCTGCGGGAGCCGACCAACCCGGCTGAAAAGCGGCCTGCTCCTGCTACCTTCGATGGGATGCCGGAGCGATGCCTTCGCCGGCTCCCGGGCAAGCCTGACGCCATGAGCGATCCCTCTCCAAACCCCAGCGTCGAGGCTCCACTCGCCACCGCCGAGCGGGAGGTGCGCGGCTCGATGGGAGGCCGCTTCAACTTCGAGGGAGGCCTGCGCGAGCACACCGCTCGCGGGGTGATCATCAACGCCGCCTTCCAAGCGGGCTTCGCCGGCCTTGGCCTGCTTCAGCGTTTCGCCGCCGCGGCCTTTCTGACCACGGCGGAGTTCGGCGTCTGGGGGCTGGTGCTGACCACCCTGATCACCCTCTCCTTCCTCAAGCAAATCGGGATCAGCGACAAGTACATCCAGCAGGAAGAGGATGACCAGGAGCTGGCCTTCCAGCGAGCCTTCAGCCTGGAGCTGGTCTACACCTCGATCTTCTGCGCCGCGATACTGGTAGTGCTGCCGCTGTACGCGCTCCTCTACGGGGAGCCCGAGGTACTGCTGCCGAGCATGGTCCTCACCCTGGCCCTGCTCGGCTCGGCCCTGAACGCACCGCTCTGGATCCCGCTGCGGAGGATGCAGTTCGTCCGCCAGCGGCTTCTCGAAGCGATCAACCCGGTGGTCTCGACGATCGTGATCATCGCCCTCGCGATCGCCGGGGCCGGCTACTGGGCCCTGGTGGTCGGCCTGCTGGCGGGGGTCTACGCCGCGGCACTGGCGGCGTGGATCACCTGCCCCTACAAGCTCGCCTTCCACTTCGACCGCGAGACCCTCGGCGACTACGTCCGCTTCTCCTGGCCGCTACTGCTCGCAGGCGGCAGTGGCTTGATCGTGGTCCAGGGGACGATGATCGTCGCCAACTACTCGGTCGGGCTGGCGGGGGTCGGCGCGATCACCTTGGCGGGATCGCTGATCGTCTTCGCCCAGCGAGTCGACACGATCATCAGCCGCACCATCTATCCGGCGATCTGCGCGGTCAAGGACCAGACCGAGCTGTTGTTCGAGACCTTCGTCAAATCCAACCGGCTGGCGCTGATGTGGGGCCTGCCCTTCGGGGTCGGGTTGGCGCTGTTCGCCTCCGACCTGGTCGATCTCGTCCTCGGCGATCGCTGGGACGAGGCGGTACTGCTGCTGCAGGGCCTGGGCGTCCTCGTCGGGCTGCGCCAGTTGGGCTTCAACTGGAGCCTCTTCTTCCAGGCCACCGGCGAGACCCGGCCGATGGCCGTCTCGGGCGTCGCGGCGCTGGTCGCCTTCGTCGTCGGGATCGCCCCGGCGATCCTGCTGTTCGGCCTCCCCGGCTACGTGATCGGGATGGGAATCGCGCTGGCGGTCGACCTGGCCGTACGCGCTCACTACCTCAACCGGTTGTTCGTCGGCTTCAGCCCGATCGCCCATACGCTGCGCGCGTTCACGCCGACCCTGCCGGCGGTGGCCGCCGTGTTCGTCGCTCGAGCGATCGGTCCGAGCGAGCGCACGCTCGCGCTCTCGATCGGGGAGCTGGTCCTCTATTGCATGGTGACGGTGGGGGCGACGATGGTGCTCGAGCGCAAGCTGCTGCGTGAGATCCTCAGCTACCTGCGCCCGAAGCCCGGGGTCGGGGGGGCGATCCCGCCACACCTCGCTTCCGCAGGAGCACCGCACACCACTGGGTCCCCTCGCCGCTGACCCTCGCGAGCTCACAGCCGCCCGCCCCCGCCGCCTCGGCGAGGGTCTCGAGGTCCACAGCCGAGCCCAGCCACGCCGCGTGCGTCTGGCCGGCGGGAGCCTTGCCGCGGAGCCTCCGCGGCAGCGCTCGGAGTCGCTCGAGCAGCGGGCGAGCGCGGTGGATGGCGGGTCGGTTGGAGAGCTGGAAGCCGGCCCATCCTCCCGGCTTGAGGACCCGCCCGATCTCGCGCACGTAGCCCAGCGTCACCTCCGGATCGGGGATGTGCTGGAAGACGACGAGCGAGATGCAGCCGTCGGCGCTTTGGTCGGCGATGCCCTCCAGGGAGGTCCCGTTGCCCTCGACCCAGCGGACGTTGTCGAGGTCTGGATTGTGCTCGCGTGCCAGCTCCAGCATTCGGCTGGAGACGTCGAGCGCCCAGACCGCGCCGGCGCGCTCGGAGAGGACCCTGGTGAGCCGGCCCACCCCGCAGCCGATCTCGACCAGCTCATCGCCGGGATCCACGCGCACCCCGAGGGTCCCGAGCAGGCGGTCGAGATCCTCCTCACCCCCGGACCAGAAGCGCGCCGCATCCGGCGATCCGTAGGCCAGGCGACTGTCGACGAAGTAGAAGGCGTCCTCATCGGCCCGCGCATCCCAGAACTCGCGCATGGATCGCCCCTTCACGGCGCCAACCTTAGGGCCTCCCTCGACGTGAACCTACCTCTGTAGCGTTGAGCCAATGGCTCCCGGTTCAGATTCCGTGGCGGCGGACCCGTCTCCCACCGCGCCGGTTCCTCGCGAACGGTTCGAGGCGGTCACCTGGTACCACACCCAGGAGCTCGGACCGGGCATGGTGACGCCGGGGATGTTCGACCTCCGCCCCCACATCGACCGCTATGGCCTCCCCGATGATCTCTCCTGCCTGCGCGCGCTCGGCTTTGGCATCTCCGAGGGCTTCTGGGCGTTCGAGCTGGAGCGCCGCGGCGCCGAGGTGGTCGCGCTCGACGTTGACAACCTCCAGCAACTCGACTGGCCCCCACGGCTGCGCCCGACGGACACCGACGACCAGCTCCGCGGTGAGGGCTTCCGCCTCGCCAAGGCGGCCTTCGGCAGCTCGGTCGAGCGGGTCGGGATGCCGATCTACGAGGCCACCCCCGAGCGCCTGGGAGGAAGCTTCGATCTGGTCTTCATCGGCGCGGTAGCGATCCACCTGCGCGATCCGATGCTGGCGCTGGAGCGCCTCGCCGCGCTCTGTCACGGAAGGCTGATTCTCGCCGACGAGTACAGCCGCCGGCTGCGCTTCTTTCCCTGGGCGGCGGCCGAGTTCCAGGGGCACACCCCGTGGATGACCTGGTGGCGACCCTCGATCCGGACCTGGTTGAAGATGGTCGAGACCGCCGGCTTCGATCGGGTGAGAAAGCACGGCACCTTCAACCTCCCCTTCCGAGAGATCGGCAAGTCGCTCCCCCACGTCGTCATCCACGCGGACGGACCCGGCCGATGAGCGCGCTGGCTGAGCTCGGCCGCATGATCAGGTTCGCGCCGCGAAAGATCGGCTACCGCTGGGGACCGCGCCTGATGTCGGAGCTGCGCAAGCGCTGGGTGGTCTTCCGCCACCCTCACGCGAGCGTCCACTTCGGTCGCTACA
>JBPCOO010000075.1:0-7573 GCA_051000155.1 Solirubrobacterales bacterium
GGCTGAACCCGCGATCGCCTCGATCTGGTTCAGCGAGCGCCGCTCGACCCGCTTGAAGCTGAGGTCGGGGTTATCGCTGATCCAGAGGGTGGCGTCGGCCTCCCCGTCCGCGGAGACCGCGGCGAAGGCGGCGCCGTTGGGCCGTGGTGCCTGCTTCCAGCCCGCCGGCAGGGCCAGGGAGAAGGCGGGGCGTTCGATCAGCTTTGCCTGGTCGGGGTCGGCGAGGATCGATCCGTCCGCCGCACGTGAGCTGCCCGGCTCGCCGTCGGATCCCGCGATCAGCCTCACCGCGACCACCACCGCCGCCGCGGCGAGCGGCAGCGTGAGCCAGCTCCAGGCCCGACTCTCGGACAAGTCGAGCCCGTGCAGCCACTCCGGCGCGCCAAGACCCCCGGAGAGCGAGGTCCAGCCGCCGCGCAGACGTCCGCCGCGCCCGGGGCCACCGGCCTCGCGCAACTCGGGTGGGGCGGCGTCCAGCTCGGGATCACGCTCGAACCGCTCGGAGCAGTGCTCGCAGCGGACCCGGCGAACGATTCCCGCCGGCAACGCCGCCGGCAGTCGCACCGTGCAGCCGCGCCCGCACCCGGGGTGGAAGGCATGGACCACGCGCTCGACCTCCCCGCGTGGTGGCTGGGGGAAGCCTCCGTTGGTGGGATGCTCGGATAGGCTCGCGCTCATGGCTACTGAACAGGGTAAAGAGGCGTTTGGAAACCCCGGTGCATCTCACGGCGGCCGGTTGGCAGCACGCACGCTGCTCTCGCGGGGGGTGAGCCATCTGTTCACGCTCTCGGGCGGCCACATCTTCAGCATCTACGACGGCTGCAAGGAGGAGGGAATCGAGGTGGTCGACGTCCGGCACGAGCAGTCGGCCGCTTTCGCCGCCGAGGGCTGGGCCAAGGCGACCCGCACGCCCGGGGTCTGCGCGCTCACCGCCGGCCCCGGGGTGACCAACGCCACCAGCGCCCTGGCGAGCGCCGGGGCCAACGGCTCGCCGCTGGTCGCGCTCGGCGGACGCGCTCCGGAGGGAACCTGGGGAACCGGGCGCCTGCAGGAGATCGACCACCTCCCGTTCGTCTCGCCCCTGGTGAAGAGCGCGGAGACGGTCAAGGCGGTCGAGGAGATACCCGCGGCGACCGCCCGCGCTCTCGACGGCGCTGTGGAGATGCCGACCGGGCCGACCTTCCTCGACTATCCGATGGACGTCGTCTTCAGCGAGGCCGAGGTTGATCCGCCGGAGGCTCCGGAGGAGGCGCCCGCGCAACCCGCGGCTGGCGTCGAGGAGGCCGTCGCCGCGCTGAAGATGGCCGAGCGTCCGGCGATCATGGCCGGAAACGGCGTCTACTGGGCGCGCGCGGAGGACGAGCTGGTCGAGCTGGCCGAGGCGCGCGGAATCCCCGTCTATGTCAACGGCATGGGCCGCGGCTGCATCCCAGCCGACCATCAGCTCGCCCACAGCCGTAGCCGCGGCGCCGGGCTCGGCGGCTGCGATCTGGCGATCGTGATCGGGGTCCCGCTCGACTTCCGCCTCGGCTTCGGCGGTTCGATCGCCGAGGACGCGAAGCTGGTCCGGGTCGACGCCGCTGCCAACGAGCTGACCAAGAATCGCGAGCCGGACATAGACCTGGTTGGTGACGTCAAGGCGACCCTGGCCGCACTGCTGAGCGGCGCCGGGGAGGATGCGCCCAACCAGGAATGGCTTGCCCACCTCGCCGAGGTCGAGCACGAGAAGCGTTCCTCCGAGGATGAGCAGTTCTCCGACGAGCGCGCGCCGCTACACCCGATGCGCCTCTACGCCGGCCTCAGCGAGGTCCTCGACCGCGACGCGATCGTAATTGGCGACGGCGGCGACTTCGTCTCCTACGCCGGTCGCGTGGTCAACACCTACGAGCCCGGTTGTTGGATGGATCCGGGTCCCTTCGGCTGTCTCGGCGCCGGGCCCGGCCAGGCGATCGGCGCCGCCTGCGCCAAGCCGGGTCGCCAGATAGCGGTGCTGTTGGGCGACGGCGCCTTCGGCTTCGCCGGGATGGAGTTCGACACGCTGGCCCGCCACAACCTGCCGGTGGTGGGGGTGGTGGGCAATAACGGCATCTGGGCGCTGGAGAAGCACCCGATGGAGTTCCTCTACGGCTACTCGCTCGCCGCCGAGCTGACACCCGAGACCCGCTACGAGAAGGTCGCCGAGGCCCTCGGCTGCCACTCCGAGCTGGTCCGCGAGCCGAGCGAGCTACAGCCGGCGCTCGAGCGCGCCTTCTCCTGCGGCGGCCCCGCCCTGGTCAACGTGCTCACCGATCCCGAGGTGGTCTATCCCCGCAAGGCCGTGCTGGCATGAGCCTTCGCCTCGGGCGCCACAACTTCACCCGGGTGGTCTACGACGAGGCCTCCGATGTGCTCTACGCGAGCCTTCCGGGGGCCGATCCGAGCAGGCGCGAGGCGACGCCGGAGGAGGACACCTGGCTCTTCGACGAGGATGGCCGGTTGATCGGAGTCCGGGTGATGGAGCCGATGGCCCGCTGGGAGCGGGAGGGCGTGGTCAAGGTCTCGCTCCCCAGCGGCGAGCTCGAACGGGCGGCCGGGATCGAGGCGGTGCTGAAGGGGCGATCCCGCATCTGAGTGGGGAATGCGTACCGGCGACGGCGTGGGAGCCGCTCGCGGACACGCGCTAGATTCCGGCGTGATGAGCGCCTCCGACCCCAAGCCCAACGCCCCCGAGCCCGAGGTCGCGCTCGCCGAGACCGATGCGCTGCTGGCCCGCTTCGCCCGCACCCGCGACACCGACCTGCGCGAGGAGCTGGTGGTCCGCTACGAGTCGCTCGCCACCATCCTCGCTCGTCGCTACGCCAACCGCGGCGAGAACCTCGACGATCTGATCCAGGTCGCGCGGCTGGGCTTGCTCAAGGCGCTCGACGGCTTCGACGAGCGCCGGGGCACGGGCTTTCGCGCCTACGCCGAGCCCACCATCCTCGGTGAGCTCCGTCGGCACTTCCGCGACAAGCGCTGGGCGATGCGGGTCCCGCGGCAGCTGAAGGAGGCGATCCCGAAGATCCGCAGCGTCACCGCGGATCTCTCGGGAGAGCTGGGACGGGACCCCACGATCGCCGAGATCGCCGAGCGCATGGGAGTTGCCGAGGCCGATGTGCTGGAGGCGCAGGAGGCGTCGAGCACCTCGCGTCCCTCCTCGCTCGACGCCCCGGTGAGCCTCGGCGACGAGTCCGCGGCCCCGATGGGGGAGCAGATCGGGGCGCTCGACCCGATGATCGATCAGGCCGAGTGGGGGGTGATGCTCTCGCACCGACTCGATCGACTCGACGAGCGGGACCGCGACGTCCTCCACCTGCGCTTCGTCGAGGATCTGAGCCAGCGCGAGATCGGCGAGCGGATCGGCGTCTCCCAGATGCAGGTCTCCCGCATCCTCCGCGCCGCGCTCGATCGCCTTCGCGAGGAAGTCTAGATCGCGTCTCCGGACGCCGGGCCGGTTCCGGTTTCACTCCTTTCCCCTCGGGTATGAAACGGGCGAGGGGCACAACTCAGCCGGTCATCCCGCAGCCCCGCCGGCGAAGGAGCGATGGATGCCACAGGCCACCGCCAACACCTACCTCAAGCGCAAGGCGACCGCTCGCAAGGGCCAGGCGACCCGGCTCCGTAACGAGAGCGCCGCGAGCGAAGAGGTCGCCGACGCCGCGGGGACCCGCGCCCGCGCCGAGGTCCAGTCCGCCACCGCCCGCCTCTACGAGGCCGGTCGCCTGGTCGACATCGCGACCGGCGCGGCCCTGGATGCACGCGACCGCATCGCCGAGAGCGTCCGGCCCCTCTCCGACCCCCGCCGTGTGCTCGAGGACTTCAGCGAGGAGCTGCGGGGGAGCGTGGTCCGCTTCGAGAGCCGAGGTGCCTCAGCCAGGGTGCGGGCCGGCCGCGACGCTGATCGTGTCGTCCGAAGGCTCCAAGAACGGTTGCCGGTCTAGTCCGATGACCGTGCGAGGGTCCGAGGCGACGCGAATTCTCGGCATCCCGGGAGGGATGCGGCGTCGCCGGTCCCACAACGTCAGGTTGTTGGGAGCCGCGGCCGAGATAGCGGGGGCGAGAGCGGACTTCACCTACTTCCTGCAGAGCTCGCTCGGGCGGTTGCCGATCTACTCCCCCGATGACGAGATCCCGACGGAGGTCCGCGACTTCCGCGAGAACCTCACCGACTCCGACGCGGTCCTCATATCCACTCCCGAGTACATCGGCTCGCTTCCGGGAGGGATCAAGAACGCGCTCGACTGGGCTGCGCTGGCGCCCGGGGGGTCCGTGCTCGGGGGCAAGCCGGTGGCGGTGATCGGCGCCGACGAGGGAGAGTTCGGCGGGGACTGGGCGCAGGCCGACGCTCGCAAGATCTTGGACTCGGCCGGGGCCGAGGTGGTCGAGGCCGGTCTCGCCGTGCCGTTTGCCGAGGAAGCCTTCGACTCCGAGGGGATGCTCCTCGACCGGCGCGCCGTCTTCGATCTCGGGGTGGTCGTCAACCAGTTGGTGGCCGCCGCTCGCGCCTCGGTCAGGCCGGTGGAGGAAGCCGAGGTCTGAGTCGCCGGGGTCGGTCCCGACCGAGGTCTGACCGGTCGTGGTCAGGCCGGCAGGCGCGTCGGCACGGGGCGCGCTAGCGCGAGCCCTCGACCTGACTCTTGAGCCCCTCGGCCGCGCCCTCGCTGAGGAACTTCTTCACCTGGCCCTCGACCGGGCCGCGCATCAGCATCCCGAGCATGCGACCGGGGTCGACGCGGAGGTCGTAGGTCGCTTTGGTCCGGTCGTCGTCGAGCGCGGTGAAGTTCCAGGAGCCGTTGAGCGACTTGACGTCGCCCTTTTCCTGCTCCCACTCCATCCCGCCCGGTTCGTCGTAGGAGAAGCGCATGCGTTGCTTGGTCTCCTTGACCTTGGCGTCGGCGATCATCTCGACCTTGGTCGCGTTGCCCTCGTCGTCGGTTTCGAGCACCTTCACCGACTTCACCGAGGGCTGCCACTCGGCGCAGTTCGCGACATCGGCGGCTACCTCGTAGACCCGCTCGCGCGGCGCATCGATCTCGACTGTGTGACTGGCTTGGATGACTCCCATGCCGGGGAATCTACCTGCCGGGGCGGGAGGCGGCGGCTCGGGTCGGGGCCGGACGGGCGGTCGGGGCCGCGTCGGTGCGTCTGCAACCATCCGATCGATGGGACGTCCAGACATGCCACCGCTCCATCGCGACGGGCTCGACCCCGATCCGATCGCTCAGTTCGGCGAGTGGTACGAGCGCGCGGAGGCCGACTTACCGCTGGCCGATGCGATGACGCTGGCGACCGTCGATCCAGACGACCTTCCGGACGGACGCATGGTCCTGCTCAAGGGCTTCGATGCGCGCGGCTTCCGCTTCTTCACCAACTCCAACTCGGCCAAGGGCAACCAGCTCGAGGCGGGCTCGGAGGCGGCGCTGGTGATCTACTGGCGCGAGCTGGATCGCCAGGTCCGCATCCGTGGCGCGGTCGAGGTGGTGGGCGAAGCCGAGGCCGACGAGTACTTCGCCTCGCGCCCACGCGACTCCCAGATCGGCGCCTGGGCGAGCCCCCAGAGCGAGGCGCTCGACGGCCGCGAGTGGCTCGACGCCCGGATGCGGGAGCTGGAGGGGCGCTTCGAGGGCGGTGACGTCCCACGACCGCCGCACTGGAACGGCTACCGGGTGCGCCCGCGCGAGATCGAGTTCTGGCAGGGCCAGAAGGGGCGGCTGCACGACCGCTTCAGGTACGTGCGGGAGGGCGTGGAGACCGAGGGTTCTACGGAGGGGGTGTTCCGAGGCGACGACGGCATTGGCTGGCGGATCGAGCGGCTCGCTCCCTGAGCTCAGGTGAGGTTGCGACCGAGGGCCAGCCCAGCCACCGCCGCCAGCAGCCCCAGCGCCAGCATCCCGAAGGCGTTTACGAGCGCCAGGCCGATCTCGTTGTCCTCGACCAGCTTGACCGTCTCCAGGGCGTAGGCGGAGAAGGTGGTGAATGCGCCGAGGAAGCCGGCGCCGATCGCGATCCGCCAGTTCGGATCGGCGATCATCCGCTCGGTGGTCAGGGCGACGAGGACGCCGATCGCGAAGGCGCCGACGACGTTGACCGCAAAGGTCCCCCAGGGGAAGCGGGAATCGGAGAGGCCGACGAGGAAGCTGTCGACCGCGTAGCGGCAGACCGCCCCGCCGGCGCCGAAGACGGCTACGAGCAGATAGCGCACGGACGCGATCCTACGTCAGCCGGCGGCTGCCTCCAGCGCAACGCCCCAGAGGATGTCGTGCTCGGAGGCGATCGTGCGGGCCGGCTCGAAGGTTCCGAGCACGGCGCTGAAGATGACGAGCCCGGCGACGATCATCGGCGCCCGGTCGGGCTCGAGGCCGGCGAGCGCCCCGCGCTCGGCAATCGGTAGCGCCGCCAGCCGGGCGAGCTGGCGCTCGGCGAGGCCGCCGGTCAAGGGGTAGCCCTCGGTGGCGGAACGATCGTTCCGCTCGATCCCGAGGTCGATCGCCGCGAGCGTGTTCGGGGTCCCGGCGACGGCGATCGCGCGGGTGGGGGAGGGGCGGCCCATGCGCTCGCGGGCGTCGGCGAGGAGCGAGATGACCTCGGCCCCGAGCGCGGCCAGCTCGGCCTCCGAGGGCGGGTCGGAGCGCAGATGCCGCTCGCTCTGGCGCAAGACCCCGAGCTGGAGCGACTCGTATGCCTCGGGGCTCGCGCCGGTGCCGTAGATCAGCTCGGTCGAGCCGCCGCCGATGTCGAAGACGAGGGTGGAGTCGGTGGAGGGGTAGTCGGCGCGGGCGCCGAGGTAGGTGAGCCGGGCCTCGGTGGCACCGTCGATCAAGCGGGGCTCGAGGCCGAAGCGCTCGCGCAGCCCGGCGAGGAAGGCCGGCCCGTCGGCGGCGTCGCGGACCGCGGAGGTGGCGACCGCGAGGGCGCGCTCGGGCTCGTAGTTGGCCGCGATCTCCCGGTAGTCGGCGAGCGCCGCGTGGACGGCCTCGATCCCGTCGGGGGAGAGTCGGCCGCTGGTGTCGGTCGCGCGGCCGAGGCCGGTGACGCGGGAGTGCCGTTCGCGCTCCCGGACCCGCCCGCCCGCGACCTCGGCGACCATCAGCCGGGTTGAGTTGGTGCCGAGATCTACTACCGAAAGTCGCATGGAGTGATGGTCGTTTCGACGCGGTGGAGAAAGGCGGGCGTTTCGAGCTGTCAATTTGGGGTATAACTATGACCAGCAGAAGTAGCCAGGGCCCGCTGGCACAGCAAGACCAACAAGGCCATGTTTGCCAGAGGGAGCCGACACCAAGCGCAGGGATTGAAGTCCACGTTTCCCTCACGGGGGCGTGGGCTTCTGCGTTGTGGGGTCGCCGGTTCTTCTTGCGCCGGAGGTACGAATTTCCCAACGACCTGGCGTTTCGCTTTGCCAAACCGACCATCGGCGCTATCATGGCCGTCCCGCCGCGGGGTGGAGCAGTCAGGTAGCTCGCCGGGCTCATAACCCGGAGGTCGTAGGTTCAAATCCTACCCCCGCTATGTTTGTCACTACCACGCCAGAACCCTCCGGAAGGAGGGTTTTCGCGTT
>JBPCOO010000089.1:0-2719 GCA_051000155.1 Solirubrobacterales bacterium
GCGCGGGCCCGCGGCCAGAGCGCCGCGATCTCGGCGCCCATCAGAAAGACAAGCGAGGCCAGGTAGATGAAGACCAGGAAGGCGATCACCGCACCGAGAGAGCCATAGATCGCGTTGTAGTTGGCGAACTGGTCCAGGTAGACCGAGAAGGCGCGCTTGAGCGCCTCGTAGCCGAGGGCCGCGAACAGCACACCGGGCCAAACATCAGCCAGCGGAGGTCTGGTAACCGGCAGGAACCTGAACAGGACGATGAAGACGAAGGCCGCCAAGAGAGGGGCCAGCAGGAAGCCCCCGGCGCTGTAGGTCGAGTCGATCGCGTCGCCGAAGCCACCGCCGAAGACGATGTCGAGCTGGCCGATCAGGGTTGCCGCGAACGAGGCGACGAAGACAGCGCCGAGACCGAAGACCACGAGTACGTCGACCAATTTGCTGCGGAGGACCCCGCGCCGGAAGGGCTCCTCGAAGGCGATGCTGAGCGCGTTCCGCGCGGAACCCATCAGCGCGCTCGAGGTGAAGATGAGGCCCGCGGCACCGACCAATCCGACCGTGCCCGCGTTCGCGACCACTCCCTCGACCAAGGAGTCGATCTTATCCCTGCTGCGCTCGCTCTCCAGCGGCAACTCCCGCAGGAGGAAGTTCACGATCTCGGCCTGGGTGGAGGAATTGAGGAGGATTCCAGTGATGCCGACGGCGACGATCAGCAATGGAAAGACCGAGAGCAGCCCGTAGTAGCCCATCGCCGCCGCAAGCTGGGTGCCGCGATGCTCGCCGAGGCGCTTGGCGGCGTTGAAGATTAACTGCCAGGTACGAAACAGCCCGAGCTTTATGGCCGAGCCGGAGGGCAGACGACTGCTGATTGAGTGGACGCCCATCAAGGGGAAAGTAGCGGGACCGCTGAGCGCTGGTGTCGCACGAGAGGCCAGCGAGAGCGGGGCAGCCAGGACTCGAACCTGGAACCTTTGGCTTTGGAGGCCACTGCACTGCCAATTGTGCTACTGCCCCTCCGGACCTAATTCTAGCGCCGTCTCGGTCGCGTTGCCAAGGCATGCGATGGCTGGTCGATGCGGACGAGAGGACTCGAACCTCCACGGGCAAAGCCCACCAGGACCTAAACCTGGCGCGTCTTCCAATTCCGCCACGTCCGCGGATCCGGGGGGAACCGTAGCGTTCGACCGCCGATTCTTATAGGTTCCCTGTCATGAGCAAGCTGGATGAGGCCGAAGGACCGCGAGACGGCTACGAGCTCTGGCGCCCGAATCGGCAGAAGGCCGAGTCGAAGACGACCAAGGCGATCGTCGCCTTGGTGCTCCTGATTTCGGCCGCCCTACTGGTGATAATCACCCTCGGCGGCTTCGAGCGCTTGCAGAGCCCGGGCACCGGCTTCGCCACCATCGCCTGGGCGGGGCTCTACGTTGTCTTCGCCTTCTTCGTCATGGGCTGGCAGCGGGGCCTCCTCCCCGTGGCCGCGGTGATGGCGATCGTGATGGCGATCTTCGCCGGCGTCGCCGCGCCCGGCTGGTTCGCTCGCGATAAGCCCGGCCTTGACTCACCGCTGATCCCAGAGGATCTGCTCGGCCTGCTCACCCTCATCCTGATCCCCGTACAGCTCCTACTGGTCGTGGTCTCGATGGTCGCCTTCAACCAAGAGTGGCACGTCGAGGAGGAGCGCAAGATCGAGGATCACCCCGCCCACGACGACCATCACGATTCCGGCGGCGAGCAGACCTACTCGGAGGCCGACGAGGACTACGGAGACGGCTACGAGGAAGAGGGCCAGAGCTCCTCTTCAGGCTCGTCCTCGCAGGGCTGGTCGCCCCCCAGCGCCTCGACGACCTGAGAGCATTCGTCTACCCGCGCGCACGGCAAGGTAGCGGTCGCTCGAACAGCTTCATCGGTGGCTCGAGCAGCTCGGGGCCGTCGGCCCTGGCATCGTTGACCGAATCGGAGACCTCCCGGGTCTCCAGGCGATCCGCAGGCAACGGCGCCATCAACTCGCGTAGGCGCTCGACATCCGCGTCGGGGGCCAACCACTCCGACTCGACCTCCGGCGGCAGGATCACCGGCATCCGGTCGTGGATCTCCGCCATCAGCTCGTTCGGATCGCAGGTGATGATCGCGCAACTGCTCAGCGTCTCGCCCTGCCGGGTACGGTGCTCGGTCCAGATCCCGGCGAAGGAGAACAGCTCGCGCTCGGGGCGGCTGATCCAGATCGGTTGCTTGCCGTCGGGATCATGGCGCCACTCGTAGAAGCCGTCGGCGGGGATCAAGCAACGGCGCTCGCGGAAGGGCTCGGCGAAGGCCGGCTGGGAGGCGACCGTCTCCGAACGCGCGTTGATCAAGGGTCGGCCGGACTCCGCCCACGCTCCGGGAACGAGTCCCCACCGCAGGCGCCCCAGGTCACGATCGCCGTCGGCCCGCCCGCGCACCGCCAGCACGGGGTCCGTCGGCGCGATGTTGAACCGCGGCCGCTCGTCGAGTTCGAGGTCGCCGCCGATCGAATAGCGCATCGCCAGTCGCCGGGGATCGGGATTGGTGAGGGTGAACCTGCCGCACATATACCGGAGGTGGGATTCGAACCCACAAGCCCGTGAGGGCAATCGATTTTGAGCCGATCGCGTATGCCAGTTCCGCCACTCCGGCCGGTAGCTGAAAGATAGCCGGGAGCCCCGCGGTTCCGTCCGACCCATAGGCGAACATATGTGCGTGTCCCACCCCGCCT
>JBPCOO010000274.1:0-7363 GCA_051000155.1 Solirubrobacterales bacterium
CCCACAAGACGCTGCCCTGCGGGACCAAGCTCAAGCTCCGCCACAAGGGCAACGTGGTTCCCGTCCGGGTGATCGACCGCGGCCCCTACCACGGCAACCGCGAGTTCGATCTCACCGGCGCGACCAAGCAGAAGCTCGGCTTCGGCTCCACCGGCGTCGTCTACGCCTCGAAGTAGACGTCATCGGGGGACGGCGAGGCGCCCGCCCCCCGTCGCCCTCAATCGAGCGGCAACCGCAGCTCACCATCCGACCCCTCCTCCGGCGGCAAGTCCGTCGGGGAGGGGTCGTCACGATGGTTGGGTCCTCCGCCGGAGCCGTCTGGATGGAGGAGGTTGGAGACCCCGACCCCCAGCAGGCGCACCGGCGCGTCGCGCTCGAAGTCGGCGAAGACCGCCAACGCTGTGCGCGCGACCAGCCCGGGATCGTTGGTATGTGCCTCCAGGGAGCGGGAGCGGGTGAACGTTCGAAACGGCGTCAGCCGGATCTTCAGGGTCACCGTCCGGCCCTCGATTCCCTGCTCGGCCAGGTGGGAGGCGACCGCTTGCGCCATCCGCTCGATCTCTTCAGCCATAACTTCCTCGTCGGTCTCATCGACACCGAAGGTCCGCTCGCGACTCTCCGACTTGCGCTCACGCTCGATCGCCAGCGCCGTGCTGCCGTAGCCCTGCGCCCGACGACGCAGGCCCGAGCCGTGGGACGGACCGAGTCGGGACTCCAGCTCGGCCGGGTCGGCCTCGGCGAGCTGCCGGACCGTTTCGATGCCGGCGGCGGCGAGCCGTTGCTCGGTCTTAGGGCCGACCCCGGGGATGATCCGCGCCGGACGTTCGCCGATCACCTCGAGGAAGCGTTCGCGGGGGAGGACGCAGATCCCGTCGGGCTTTTGCAGGTCGGAGGCGATCTTGGCGATGATCCGGTTCGGCCCGATGCCCACCGAGCAGGTGAGGCGGGTCCGCTCGCGGATCCGCAGCTTGATCTGGCGGGCGCGCGCCTTGGGTGCGGGAGAGCCGGTGAGATCGACGAAGGCCTCATCGAGACCGAGCACCTCGACCACATCGCTGAACTCCTCCAGCACCTCCATCACGGCGCGCGAGCCCCGGCGGTAGAGATCACGATCCCCGCGCAAGGTGATCAGGTCTCGACACCGCCTCCTGGCGGTTGAGATCGGCATCGCCGAGTGCACGCCGTACCTGCGGGCCTCATAGGAGGCGGCCGCGACCACGCCACGGTCGCCGCTGGGGCCGACGACCACCGGCTTGCCGCGTAGATCCGGGCGGCGCAGCAGCTCGCAAGAGACGAAGAACGCATCCATGTCCACATGCGCGATCGCGTGCTCCCAGCCCGATGGATCACCGTACACGCGTTCGCCGCTCACGCCGGTTGATGCTAGGGCGCGAGCAGGCGGGCGTGCCGTCGGGCGCGGGTTTGCTTGCGAGGGGCGCGGCAACTGGCTAGCGTCCCGAGGGATGGGCGCCGAAGCCAAGAACCTGGAGGCGATCAGCAAGGCGATCGACCAGCACAACTCGGGCTGCCCGTTTCCGGCGGCCGAGGTGCGCATGAATCCGTTTGAGATCGAGCGCCTCGGGTGGGACGAGATCCGCGGTCTGCCCCTCGTCGGTGACCCGGAGTTGAGCACCGGCCGCTTCCGCATCGTCTGCTCGCGCGACCTCGACGGCGCCGACGTCGAGGAGACCGAGGAGACCGGCACCCCGGTCGAGGTCGACGAGCCGATCGCGGTGCCGGTTCCGGCCGGCCCCCCGGGGCGCGAAGGCGCGTAGAGCAGGGTGATACGTGACGAACCCGCTGATAGCCAGCGGTTCGGTGACATATCCCAGAGGTCGGTCGATTCGACCCCGTTAAGCCCGCTCGTCAGTAGACCCCGTTCGATACGGACCGGGGGCACGCCTCCTCCGAGGCAGCCTCTACACCTCGTTGAAGAAGTTGATGCCGATGTCGTCGAGTAGCTTCTGGGCCTCGATGTTGAGCTTGAACAGCTCCCCGGTGAACACGAGCACGCCCATCACGATCAAGACCATGCCGCCGAAGGCCATGATCGCCCGGTAGTGGCGCTTGACCGCGGCGAAGGCCGTCGTCATCCGGGTGAATGCGAGGGCGGTGAACAAAAACGGGAGCGCCAGGCCGAGGGAATAGACGCCCAGCATCACCCCGCCCTGCCAGACCGAACTCGTGGTCGAAGCAAGGCCCAGGATCGCCGCCAGCGTCGGACCCACGCAGGGAGTCCAGGCGATCGCGAACGCCGCTCCCGCGACCATCGGACCGCCCTTGCCGGCGCGCTCCATCAGCGCGTCGACACGCCACTCGGCGTTGAGCTTGGCGATGAACAGGGTGGCGACGAAGAAGATCCCCATGGCGATGATCAGCACCCCCGCCACCTTGTTCAGCGTCTGCAGGTTGGTCCGTAGCGCCTGGCTCACCCCCGTCGCCGAGAGCCCGAGGATGATGAAGATGGTTGAGAAGCTGGCGATGAACAGCAGCGACGGCGGTACCACTGTGCGCCAGTTCGCGTCCTCGAGGTCTCCCGCCGCCACCCCGGTGACCGCCGAGATATAGCCCGGCACCAAAGGCAGCACGCATGGGGACAGAAACGAGATCGCCCCCGCGAACAGCGCCGTCAGCAGCCCCACCTCTCCGATCTCAACCATCGGCCACGAACCCCCACTCAGCCATTGAGCAGGTACTTGTCGATGTCGGCCTCGAGCTGAGCCTGGTCGGTGTAGGCGCCCTGGAAGACGTTGGCGATCTCACCCTTCTCATCGATGAAGACGGTGGTGGGGGAGACGACGCCGCCTCCGAGCGAGGCGATCTGGGCCGCGTCGGGATCGAAGATCGAGGGATATGGCACCGGGTTGTCCTCGAGAAACTGTTCCGCGGCGCCGCGCTCATCCTGCATATCGACGCCGACGAAGCCGACGTCAGCGGCGTGGTCTTCGGCGGACTGCGCGAAGTAGGGGAACTCGGCCCGGCACGGCGGGCACCACGACCCCCACTGGTTGACGACCACGGGAAAGCCCTTCAGCTCCTCCAGCTTGGGCTCGAGCGAGCCCTCCTCGAGGATCTCGTTGGCCTCGGCGCGATTGGCCGCGAGCGCCGCCGGAACCTTCTCCGATCCGGGCCCCTTGTCGCTCTCGGCACCCTTGCCCGGGTCGTTGTTGGCGCCCGGCGGCTCGGCGGAGTCGGTGCCGGAGCCACCCTCCTCGCCGCAGCCCGCGACGATCAGGGCCAGCGCTGCGGCTGCAACCAGGATCAACTGCCGAAATCTCATCGTTCTCCTCTTTGGTGGGGTCGGCCTGCCCGCGGTGGAGCCCGGGGCTCGATTACTTCGACCCGCTCGTGGCCGTACCGGGTCGGCCATCAGCTCAACACCAGCGCCAGCTTGCGCCGATGCTCGCGGGCGAGCTCGCTGCCGGTCCCGACCTCGGTGAAGATCGAGACCATCACCCGGCGGAGTTGATCACGCCGGTCGCTGTCCTCGCAGTCGGCGATCACCTCTTGGAGCGCCTCGAGCGCTTCGGCGTGGCGCCCGGCGTCCCAGGCTGAGAAGGCTTCGGCGAGCCGGCCCTCGGCGACCCCGGCGAGCTCCGCCCTGGCAACGAGACCGTCTGCGCCGAAGTCGCCGGCGAGCGGGGCCAGTAGCTCCCCTACCTCGTCCTGCTCGCCGCGACCCAGCAGCTTGCGCGCCAACTTTCGAGCAGCCTCGGCTTGCCGCGGATCGAGTTCGAGCGCTCGGCGCAGATCCGCCTCATCATCGGAATGCGCGAGGCGGTCCGCCTCCGACGGCGCGAGGCGGTCGAAGAAGGCGGCGACCTGGGCCGGAGGGAGGGCGCCGGTGAACTCCGCCGCCACCTCGCCGTCCTTGAACGCCTTCACCGCAGGGATCCCCTGGACGCCGAAGCGCTGGGAGAGCCCCTGGTTGGAGTCGACATCGATCTTGACCAGGTCGATATCGCCGTCGCGCTTGGCGGCCTCGGCCTCGAGCACGGGTCCGAGCTGGCGGCATGGCCCGCACCACTCGGCCCAGAAGTCGACCACCACCGGCACCTCGGTGGAGCGCTCGACGACGGCGTTCTGGAAGTCGGCTTCGACGATGTCTTTGACCATGCCCAAGAGCTTAGAGGCGGGCCGGTCTCGGCTCGGCCACCCGAGACGGCTGTTTCCGTCGAGCTCGGGGTCGAGCCGCGGGGCATCCGCCATCTCGCTTTCGCAGTTGACGAGCTCGACGCTGAGGGGATCATCGGCTCGAGCTGGCGGAGCAGGTCGGCTGAGGGCTCCCGCGATCCGACTAGCCTTCCCCTTCGATGGAATCGCTCCGCGGAAAGCTCCTGATCGCCTCGCCGGCACTGGCGGACCCGAACTTCGACCGATCGGTGGTGCTGGTCACCGAGCATGGGGACCAGGGCGCGATGGGGATCGTGTTGAACCAGCCCTCCGAGCTGCTGGTCGAGGAGGTGATCCCGGCGCTCGAGCCGGTCGCCGGAACCGGCCCCGTCTACGTGGGAGGCCCGGTCCAGCCGGAAGCATTGATGTTGCTGGGGGAGTTCGCCGACCCCGCCAAGGCAGCCTGGATCGTGACGGCCGACGTCGGCTTGGTTTCCGCGCAGACCGACATCGAGGAGCTTCCCGCGGCCCTCAGACGCGGCAGGGTGTACGCCGGCTTCTCCGGCTGGGGGCCGGGCCAGCTCGAGGGGGAGTTGGAGCATGAGGCCTGGATAGTCGAGGCACCGCTGCCTCGCGAGCTCTTCCCCGACGACCCCGACGAGCTCTGGAGCGCGGTGCTGGCGCGGATGGGCGGGGAGTACTCGCTCGTCGCCCGGATGCCCGAGGACCCCTCTCTCAACTGAGTGACCGGGTGCGACCGGATCGGCGAGTGTCGTATTCTCGACTCAGTGCCCGATGGGGCGAGTCCAAGGAGTGGAGAGTCATATGAGCAGGGTTTTGGGTGCGGCGAGAGCGATCGCCGCGCTCGCCATCGGTTCGGTGGCGCTGGGGCTTCCAGCCACCGCCACGGCCGCCACCGACTACGCCGAGACCGCGCTCAACATCATCCCCTCCGGCCAGTACGGATCCGTGCCGCCGCCGCCGGACGCCGGCGAGCAGGCCGAGCTCTATGACGGGCTGACGCCGCTGTTCGACACGGTCACCGACTCCGACCTGGACAAGTTCTTCAAGTCCGAGGGCTTTGGCGTCGGCCCCGACGGCCCGTTCACCCGTGAGGAGATCCCGCGGGACGGCGTCGACCTCTACCGCGATCGCTTCAACGTCCCCCACGTCTACGCGGACAACAAGACCGACGGGATCTGGACGGCGGGCTGGATCGTCGCCGAGGACCGTGGATTGCTGCTGGAGCAGGCACGCTTCAACGCCCGCGTCGCCGCGATCGACGCGCCGGGGCTGAGCGCGATCGGCCTGGTCACCGCGCTGAAGAACTTCCAGCCCTCCGAGCAGACCGAGGCCGTGGTCGCCCAGCAGGCCGAAGCTCTGAAGAAGGTCGGCAAGGAGGGCGAAAAGATCCTCGACGACATCGACACCTACATCGATGGCATCAACGCCTACCGCGACTCGATCAACTCCTCGGCGCCACCGTGGACCCCCAACGACGTCTTCGCGGTCAACTCGCTCAAGAGCCAGTTCCTCGGCCAGGGCGGCGGCGACGAGCCGCGACGCTCGGAGTTCCTGGCGGGCCTCCAGGACCGACTCGGCTCCACCGAGGGCTTCAGCGTCTTCAACGACCTGCGCCAGTTCCGCAACAAGGAGACGCTGAATGCGATCGACGGCAAGTACCCCTACGGCGTGATCCGCAAGAACAACCCCGGCAGCGTCGTGCTCGATCCGGGTAGCTACGAGCCCGATCCGGCGGTCGCACCCGCGACCGCGCGGACGATCGACGAGCCGCCGGTGGACGAGGCGTCCAACACCCTGATGGTCACCGCGGAGAAGTCGCTGACCGGGGAGCCGCTAATGGTCGGCGGGCCCCAGATCGGCTATTTCTACCCCGGCCTCACCTACGAGATCGACATGCACGCGGGCCGCTTGCAGTGGCGCGGCGCCAGCTCGGCCCCCTTTCCCGGCTACCTGCTGATCGGGCGCGGGGAGGACTTCGCCACCACCCTCACCTCCGCCGGTGCCGACGTGATCGACACCTACGCCGAGGAGCTCTGCGGTTCCGATACGCAGTACCGCTTCAAGGGCAAGTGCCGGGAGATGGAGCCCTTCGAGGCCGGCACCCTCGACGGCGAGCCGGTCGAGTTCGTCACCACCGTCCACGGGCCGGTAGTCGGATACGGCACGGTTGACGGGGAGCGGGTCGCCCTGGCGCAGAAGCGCTCGAGCTTCGGCTCCGACTCCAACGATCTGATCTTCAACCGAAGGATCTCCAACGGTCGCGTCTCCAACTCCGATGACTTCTTCCGCGCGGCCTCAAAGACGCCGCAGACCTTCAACTCCTTCTACATGGATACCGACGACGTCGCCATGTACCTCGCCGGCAAGTTGCCGAAGCGGCCCAAGGGCGTCGATCCGGGCCTGGTCACCAAGGGCAACGGCGAGTGGGAGTGGAAGGGCTTCCTCCCCAAGAAGCGCCACCCGCAGGGCATCAACCCCTCCGACGGGATCATGACCAACTGGAACCAGACCACCGCCAAGGGCTTCGGCGCGCCCGACGATTCCTGGGGCCGCAATGGCTCGATCGGTCGCGGCTGGCTGTTGGAGGCGGCGATGTCCAACAACGACGAGGGCGGCAAGTGGGACCTGACCGGTCTGACCGCGTCGATGAACGCCTCGGCCACCCAGGACGTGCGCGCGGTGTTCACGGTGCCGCTGCTCGAGAAGGTGCTGGCCAACGCACCTGCCCCGAACGCCAAGACCCAGCAGATGCTCGACCTGCTGGTCGCCTGGCGCTCCGACGGGGGCAGCCGCCTCGACATCGACCTCGACGGCGAAATCGACGACCCGGGCGCGGCGATCATGGACACGGCCTGGGGCGGGATCGCCAACCAGACGATGAAGAGCAAGCTCGGACCGCAGCTCGATGAGCTCGATTCGCTGTTCAGCCGCTTCGACGACCCGCCCGGCGGGCAGTACAGCGGCTGGTACCAGTACTTCGACCGCGACATCCGCAAGTTGCTGGGCAAGCCGATCCGGGCGCCGTTCGCCAACTACTACTGCGGGGGCGGCGACGTCGAGCAGTGCGCGACCGACATCTGGGCGGCCATCGATCAGGCGCGCCAGGCGCTCGAGGACGCCCAGGGACCCGATCCCACCAAGTGGCGCTCGAGCGCAACCGAGGAGAGGATCTCCTTCGCCCCGGGGCTACTGCAGAAGACGATCCGCTACACCAACCGCCCGAGCG
>JBPCOO010000337.1:0-3154 GCA_051000155.1 Solirubrobacterales bacterium
CGTCGATGCCAAGAGCTTCTTCGAAAAGCGCTGCCCGGATCACCGGCCGGAGTGGGTGGAGACAGCTTCGGTATGGGCGGGGCGCAAGGTCGGCGAGGTCGACTTCTGCCTCTGCGGGGACCGGCCGACGCTTATCTGGCTGGCTCAGCTCGCTGCCCTGGAGCTGCACCCCTCGCTTTCGCTGACCGCCGACGTCGACGTCCCGACCGTGCTCGCCTTCGACCTCGATCCTGGCGCGCCCGCGAGCATCGTCGAGTGTTGTCAGGTGGCGCTGAGGATCCGTGAGATGTTCGGCGGGCTCGAGCTCGAATGCTTCCCCAAGACCTCGGGCTCGAAGGGGATGCAGGTCTACGTCCCACTCAACGGCAACCAGACCTACGAGGTGACGAAGCCGTTTGCACAAGCGGTCGCCCAAGCGCTCGAGGCCGCCGAGCCCGATCTGGTCGTCTCGAAGATGACCAAGGAGCTACGCAAGGGCAAGGTGTTCGTCGACTGGTCCCAGAACACCGCCTCGAAGACCACCGTGGCCGCCTACTCGCTGAGGGCCAAGTCCCGACCGACGGTCTCGACGCCCTTGCTCTGGGAGGAGGTGGAGGCGGGCGTCGACGGCGAGGCCGAGGATCTGGCGTTCGAGACGAAGGCGGTGCTGGAGCGGGTGGAGGAGCATGGCGACCCGTTCGCCGAGGTCTTGGAGTTGGAGCAGGAGTTGCCCGGGTCATGAGCTGACCCCGGGCCAAGGGACACACTGCCTCTGCTCGGACAACGAAGCCGAGGCGGGCGGGGGGCTCGGCCACCCCCCCAGCCCGACGCCGACCGAACCCGTAGACCCAATCCTCCCCTCGGGCTATCGCCCCGACTGACCGTGTGGCTGCTCGGTCGTGGTCCCCTCAGAGCCCTCCGGATCACTACCGGCCGCGGCCTCGGCGTCGCTGCCCTGGCCCGGCGCGTCCTTGTCCTCGGTCGGCTCGCTCGGTTCAACCGGGTTGTCGGCGCTCTTGGCACCTCCGCCCGGCTTGTCAGCGGCGTCCATCCCGTGACGGTCGGTCTGCTCCGGTCCGGTGTTCTCTTCCTCTTGCTCGCCCATTGCTCTCGCTCCTCGGTTGATCGACTGCGGTTCCGTCACTCATACCCAGAAAGCAAGCGCTTCAAGCACGAGGACCCGCAACGCTCACGCCTCCAGGGCCGCCGAGACCACCGCCAGCGCGTGGACCTCGGTGGTGTCGAAGGCCGGCAGCTCGAAGTCCCCGGGGCCGACCAGCATCCCGATCTCGGTGCAGCCGAGGATCAGGCACTCGGCGCCACGGACGGCGAGGTCGGCGCCGATGCGGGCGTACTCAACCCGGGAGCGCTCCTCGATCCGGCCGTGGATCAGCTCCTCATAGATGACCCGGTGGACCAACTCGCGGTCCTGCTGCGGGGGCACGAGCACCTCGAGGCCGTGACGCCCGGCCAGCCGGCCCGCGTAGAAGTCGGCTTCCATCGTGTAGCGGGTGCCCAGCAACCCGACGCGCGAATGGCCTGCAGCGGTCACCGCTGCGCCGGTCGCATCCGCGATGTGAACGAGCCGGGCGGATGTCGCGGCTTCGACCTGCGCGGCAAACCGGTGCATGGTGTTGGTACAGAACGCCAGCACCTCCGCCCTGGCCCGCTCGAGATGGATCGCGGCCTCGCTCAGCAGTTCGGCCGCGGCATCCCACTCGCCGGCCACCTGCATCGCCTCCACCTCGGCGAAGTCGAGGCTGACCATGGCCAGATCTGCCGAGTGAGAGCCTCCGAGTCGCTCGGCGACGGCCTCGTTGATCAACCGGTAGTAGATCGCCGAGGACTCCCAGCTCATTCCCCCGATCAAGCCGATTCGCTTCATCGGCAGCGCCTTCGACGGGTCCTCAGCCGAGCGGCTGACGCAGCACCGGATTGCGCGAAGCGCCGACCTCGTCGAGGCGGCGGACCGGGGTCGTGTACGGCGCTTCCGAGAGGATCGCGGGGTCCTCGACGGCCTCGGTCAGGATCTCCTCGAGCGCGTCGGCGTAGGCGTCGAGCGACTCCTTGGTCTCGGTCTCGGTCGGCTCCATCATCAGCGCCTCCTCGACCAGCAGCGGGAAGTAGATCGTCGGTGGGTGGATGCCGTAGTCCAACAATCGTTTGGCGATGTCGGTGGTACTGACGCCGAGCTCCTTCTTCGCCGGCTTGCCGCTGAGGACGAACTCGTGCAGCGGCCGGTGGTCGAAGCCGACCGGCAGGTGCTGGCCCGTCCGCCCCTCCCTTAGACGCGCCAATAGGTAGTTCGCGTTCAGCACCGCGGTCTCCGACGCCTCGGTCAACCCGTCGCCGCCGAGGCTGAGGATGTAGGCGCAGGAGCGGACGAAGACGCCGAAGTTGCCCTGGAAGCCGCGCAGGCGGCCGATCGTCTGCGGATAGTCGTCGCGCAGCTCAAAGCTCGGACCGGCGCCGTTGCCGCTGGAGATCCGCTCGATCCGCGGCACCGGCAGGTACGGCTCGATCCGGTCGGAGACGCAGATCGGCCCCGCCCCCGGTCCCCCTCCCCCGTGCGGCTGGCTGAAGGACTTGTGCAGGTTGACGTGGACGATGTCGAAGCCCATGTCGCCGGGGCGAACCTTGCCCATGATCGCGTTGAGGTTGGCGCCGTCGTAGTAGAGGACGCCGCCGGCCTCGCGAACGATCCGGGTGATCTCGCCGATGTTGGCGTCGAACAGGCCGAGGGTGTTCGGGTTGGTGATCATCAGCCCCGCGACCTCCTCGGTGATCTTCGAGCGGAGATCGTCGAGGTCAACCCCGCCGTCGGCGGCGGTGGAGACCTTGACCACCTCGAAGCCGGCCATCGTCACCGTCGCCGGGTTGGTGCCGTGGGCGGTGTCGGGGATCAGAACCCTGGTCCGCTGAGACTCCTCGCCATTGGCGGCGTGGAAGGCGCGGGTGAGCAGCAACCCGGCAAGTGCGCCGTGAGAGCCCGCCGAGGGCTGCAAGCTGATGTGGTCGAGGCCGCAGATCTCCGCCAGCGAACGCTCCAATCCCCACATCAGCTCGAGCGCGCCCGGGGCCAGAGCCGGCGGCGTCGCCGGGTGCAGCCGGGCGTGGCCGGGGAGCCCTGCGACCCGTTCGTTCAAGCGGGGGTTGTGCTTCATCGTGCAGGAGC